>NZ_JBALLY010000041.1:0-42175 GCF_036963045.1 Bacillus sp. JJ864
AAATTATAAGGGGAAAATATTGGTAAAACAACCTATTTTTATGAAAATTCTATTTTCTCAATAAATTCTATTTCTATAATTACACTTTGGAGTGTAATTATAATTTTTATGTATTTAGTAATAAGGAGAACTCTCAATATGTCCATATAAGTATACTTCAACTGGATTATTCGAGTTATTTATTCGAACCCCTTAACGCTTATGGAGTTGAGAAAACACTTTATTAAGTAAACTATATTATTATCAAAATCAAAACGTGTTAATATATGTAAAAAAGGAGTGCTAAGTATGGAAAATATGAAATGTAAGAAATGCGGCTCTACTAACTTCAAAGAGGGGAAAGTTGGGTACGCATTTCATGCATATGTTTGTGAAGATGCACCTAGTACAATATTTAAAGGTGACTCTCGTTCCAAACTACTAACTACATTTTGTTTAGATTGCGGAGAGGTAAAATCCTTTAGAGTCGAAAATCCATCGATATTTAAAAAATAAAGCGCATAAAAAACATTCAATTCATATATAGGAATAACTCTGTCATTCCACCCATATACTATCTTTTGTATTCGAGTGTCTTTAATTTGAAGATACTGCATCTAAACAACATTTTTGTACCTATAACGATATTGTGTAAAATAACAAATATAGATGCACAGAAAAGAGTAAATTTAATTTCAGGTTTAACATCTATATAAGTTGAATTTAACTTTTACATCTTCAAACATAACCGCTCAATCACTGTTTCAGGTGTCTCATTGATGGAGCGAATAAATGCCTGTACATTGGTCCGAATCTCTTGAATGGAGGAATAGAACACATTGTTAATAATCGCGCTCTTCAGCCATTTCCAAAGTCCTTCAATTAGATTCATGTCCGGACTGTAAGGCGGCAAAAAAATCAATTCTAATCGGTCTTGGTGCACTTCTAAAAAAGGGCGAATCAAAACAGCGTGGTGAATACGAGCATTGTCCAACACCATCACGATTTTTCCGATTGGATACTGTTCCAGCACCTTGTGAAGAAAACGTAAAAACGCCTCGGCATCGTATCGTTCCTCTTCGACACAAAATACCTTGCTAGTTTCATAATTCAGGATGCCAATCAATTTGACTCCGTGATGTTTGCCATACGTAGGAATGAGGCGCTGTTTTCCGCGTAGAAACCATGTGTATTGGATTGCCTGATAATCCCGAATCATGGACTCATCTTGGAATAAAATGTGGTCTATTTCCTCATTCAGCAGTTTTTTTTAAGGTAGGAAATGTTACTTCCTTAAATACGGCTTGTTTTCCTTTATCGGCATTGGCAAGTGTATAGGTCGCTTTGGAATAACTCAACCCTAAGTCATGTAACAGGCGGGACACACCCCGTAACGTATATGTTTTTCCCCATTTGCTTTCTATGAAGGAAGCAATGAGAGCGAGTGTCCAATTATGACGGGCAGGAAATCCCACATCGACAGGCAGAGAATGAATAATCGTGTGAACAAGTTCCTGCTCCTGCTCAAGGGTCAATTTTCGAGGCGCTCCCGGAGAAATACCCATGATGAGTCCGTCGAGACCGCCTTGTTGATATGCTTTTACGTAATTGTAAACCGTTTTATCAGAACGACCGATGACGTCGGCGACTTGCTTGTAGGAGTGCCCTTGCAAGTACAGATAAACTGCTTGATAGCGTTCATACATTCGTCTTTCTTTTTCTTGTTTCATCGCTTGGAACAAGATTGTAAGTTCTTCCGTTTTGTTACTCATCGTATATCTCTCCGTCCATTTGATATGATTCACTAGTATTTCGACAGAGAGTGCACGAAAACCTTTAATTCAACTTATATATATTAAGAATCAATATAGATATACCCATGACAATTAGTGAGATTGAATAATACATAATATAAGTAGATGAAAGTATATTAAAATATTTCAAAAACATATATCCTAATAAAGATACTATTAACATGAATATAACCACGAAAATAACAACCTCCTAAATAAAGAAAACAATGAATAATCATTGTTTTCTTTTGAAATATTAAATTTATCTACCATATACCTGTATCACATTAACAGGATTCCTGTTACTTACGTAGATTCTAGTACCTTTGTTAGTCATTTTATAGCTAACTTCATTTGCCATCCACATAAAGCTCTCTGCAATCAAACCTGAAGCTAATGCTACTGCTCCCGCTTGTGGTATTCTAAAAGAAGCAATCCATCCAGCAATAACTCCAAGTCCTGTTTCACCTGCCGCCCATTTGTTACACTAATATACATATTCTTTTGATTCTAGATATTGATTCAAATTTTCAGGAGTTGTACCAATGATAAATTGGAACTTTATAACAAGGTACTATTCTTCTATTTGTACTATTTAATTGGCTTTTCCAACACATATAAATCTTCTTCTAAATTTGTAAGTTTATCTGCAACAAGTTTTCTCGCATCGCCTATTGCTTGATTATATATATGCGGCCCTAGTTCTTTTATCATTTCTTCAATTAAGCGCTCCGCTTGAAAACGGCCGATCTCCCCTAAATCTTCTGCTTCAAAAAATTCTTGAATATGTTCAACAAGTAGTTCTTTTTTCTCATTTGGTAATTTCATAGAAATCATATTATACAGCTCCTTTTTCGTTATTTGATAGAATATGGCGTAGTTTTTCCATTGAAAAACGAGTTCCGGGGCACGTTTTTGTTACCCCATCTATTTCACGATGACCGAGAACTTGCTCACTATCTAAAGAAAATTGATACATGAACTGTTTACATAGCCAATGCAAAGAAGTCATTTGTAATGGTGTTGGATCATAGACATCAAAATTACCAGATATGCAAATCCCTATACTCTTAGTATTATAACTTTTCACATGAGCTCCTATATGCAACCCTCTTCCTTCGTAAATGGTTCCATTTTCTTCAATAAAATAATTATATCCTATTCCGCTCCATCCTCGATTATTTTGATGAAATTCATGTGTTTTATATACGTCCCATCCATCTTCCGCTGTGTGATGAATGATAATATGTGTAACATCTTGTAATGGCTGCAGCGGATCACGAAAAGATACAAGTGCTTTCTGAATGCGCATAGTCTCACCCTTTACAAATGAATGATAATTGCCGTTTTATCATCTGGATAAATAAGCTGTTTCGCTTCTAATTCTTCTATTATTTTTATGTATTTCTTTATACCATGTTCCCACACAAATTGCGCACTTGTTTCTAGTGTCCAATCCAGATGAAACAAGCCATCTGAACAAATAAATAGATTGGTAATTTCTTGTCGTAACAGTTTTCCTTGCTGAATAAAAGATATTGCTTCATTCATCCCGTTTGCAACAGAATATCCGTTTAAAGTATTTGCCATGTAACGATTGTAGCGTAATTGTTCTTTTTTATCATTGAATATTGCTTCGTTTGGAACAGAAAGTCCCTTTTTTCGGTCTTCCTCCCGTTGTTGTTTTGCCCGTTTACTAATGCCTTTTACTGTGTCTTCCGTAAGTACTTTTACGGATCCGTCAACAAATTTAGCAACAATCATACAATCTCCAAGCTGCGCATATTCTATTGTTTTATCTGTAATATGAATAGCAGCAATGCAAGTACACCATAGTTGATCTTTTTTTGTCGTATCAATATGATAGAATTGCATTTTTTCTTGCAGTAACTGATTAGCTGTAGCAACTTCAGTTTGTAATGAATCCACATTGGAAATCGATTCAAAGTGTCGCTGAAACAGGTGGGAAGCCAAGTATGCTCCGTTATGCCCATTCTCATTTTGAAAATCAATTAGCGGCGTCGCTCCGTCACACACACCATATAGTTGTAAAGTTTCATTACAAATTAGTGCATCTTCGCATTCTTGTTTGAATGGACTTTTTTGTTGAAAAACCTGAATCTTCATATCCCTCTCTCCTTTTTAAAAACCGCTTTCATTTTTCAAACTAATCTAATTTACCGAAATAAACTGTTTTTCCGCAAATCTTACAATCTCATATATAATTTTGAATTATTGTCAATTTGTATATAGCATCTTTAGTGAAGGACGGGAAAGATATGTATCGATTACTCGGAGTGATTTTAGGGTCTTTAGTTGTAGCACTTTCTTTTAATCTTTTCCTTATCCCCCACAAGATTTTAAGCAGTGGGATTAGTGGAATCGCAATGATCATTGGAATCTTAACTCCATTTAATACTGGATTAGTAAACTTTTTACTAAACTTACCTATTCTTATTTTAGGGTATATTGGACTTGGAAAACGATTTATTGGTTATACAATCGTATCCGTTATTACACTTTCGGCAGCATTATATGCAATTCCTGTACATGCGGTGGCAACAGATGCACTACTTTCTTCTTTATTTGGCGGTGTAATTGCTGGGGCAGGTATTGGACTTGTTTTCAACTGCTATGGTTCGACAGGTGGATTTGATGTTATCGGCATGTTACTTTCACGTAAAAAAGATATTCAACTTGGTGGATTCTTAATCGCACTTAATACTATTGTAATCATTATTTCTGGATTTTTCTTCGATTGGGATACTGCCTTAAACAGCTTATTATCTATTTTCGTTACAGGAAAAGTAATCGATGCGATTCACACAAAACATCGAAAAATTACTCTAATGATTGTGACAAACCAAGCAGAAAAAATGAAAGAAAAGCTCCTTTCAAGTCTTGTGCGCGGAATTACCTTACTCGACGGAGAAGGTGCATACTCAAATGAAAAAAAACATGTATTAATGACCGTAATTTCTCGAGAAGAGCTCGCTGGAATGAAAGCTATCATTTCTGAAGTTGACCCGCAAGCGTTTGTAAACATCACAGAAACAGTGGAAGTATTAGGATTATTTAGAAGAGGGTAAAAAAACGAGGTGGCATCGCATCCACCTCGTTTTTTTTACCCATTTTTACGTTCCATAAATTCAATTCGATTCCCAAACGGATCTACTATATAAAATCTCGTAACATCAGGTCGCGCTGTATCGACTGTAACAGAAACTCCTTTTTGTGTTACATTTTCTTGCAAATTTCCAATATGCTGAACATAAAACGCTGGATGAGCTTTTTTTGCAGGAGAAAAATTCTGCTCTACTCCAATATGTAATTCTTGACTCCCACAGAGAAACCAACATCCTCCCCGTTTTCTTAGTTCTGCAGGCTTTGGAATTTCTTCTAATCCGAGTATATCCCCATAAAATGCGCGCGCTTTTTCTTCACATCCCTCTGGTGCTGCTAGTTGTACATGATCAATTCCTTGAATCTTAAACATCATAACGTTCTCCTCCCCCTTTACTATCATTATTATATCAAAGATGGTTTTAGTAATAACTTTCATACTTATTATGAAGGTAGATAAGAAAAACGAAAGAACCTCTCATATTTTCACTCACAAATTAAAACTTACAATTCAAAAATATCCAACGAGAAATTGACTATTTATCCTTATCATGTCTATACTCTTAAAGGATATAACATTAGTAGTGTTATATAATTAAAACAAAATATAAAGTATACACTATATAATCTATTTTAAAATCGTTATACATATATGAATATATATCCGGGGGAATTATGAATGCGATGGAAAAGAATTACGTCTGTAAAAAAAAGCATATATCCAAAAAGACGCACTGCTTTTACAAAAAATAGAATGAAAAAGACAGTAAACACAACACACTGCAATGAAAATTCCACACTAACAAAACAACAATTAGAGTCGCTTCTTAAAGACACAGTAGACGCGATTGTTGTTCTTGATTTAGAGCTTCGTGTAATGAAAGTAAACAAGGCCTTTGAAACTCTTTTCGGCTGGACCGAACAAGAAATACTTGGAAAAATAATACCTACTATCCCAGATTTCTCAAAAGATAAATACAACAAACTATATCAAAATCTTGCACACAATAAACTATTTACGTCAAAAGAAACAATTAGACAACAAAAATATGGAAGTTTAATACATGTCACTAATTTTATCTCCCCTATTGTAAACACATATGGAGAAGTAGTAGCGTTTGTAAGTAGCTTAAGAGATATTACCGAACGAAAAAAAATGGAACTTGCATTAAAAGAAAGTGAAAAACGCTTACGAACTCTTATAAATGCGATGCCAGCGTTTATTCTTTTGAAAGATGAAGAAGGAAGATGGCTTGAAGCTAACGATTATGCAATTTCTAGTTTAAATTTTGAAAATGTACCGTATCGCGGTAAAAAAGATAGTGAACTCATCCAATATAATAAGTCTTATCGTAACTCTTTCTTATACTGTGAAAAGTCTGATCAATATGCATGGCAAAACAAAGAAAGCATGTGTCGTGAGGAAATTATTATTCACGCTGACTCTACACCTATCATACTTAACATTATAAAAGTTCCTCTTTTTCATCCTGATGGATCGCGAAAAGGGATTGTCATTATGGGACAAGATATTACAAATTTAAAGGAAACCGAAGAATTATTAAAAAAATCCGAAAAGCTCGCAGTTGTTGGACAGCTAACTGCTGGTATTGCCCATGAAATACGAAACCCCTTAACTTCTTTAAAAGGATTTTTAAAATTACTAGAACCTGATATGAATGAAAATAACAAATGGTATATTGATATCATGTTAAGCGAAATCGCTCAAATGGAATCGATTACGAATCAATTTATGGCAATGTCTAAACCACAAGCCATGTCTATAAAATCCTATCAAATTCAAACATTAATTGAGGAAGTGGTAACATTCATTTCACCAACAGCCATGATGCATAATACACATATCACCATGAACCACACATCCTCTTTACCAGCAATTCAATGTGATGGAAATCAGCTCAAACAAGTATTCATTAACATATTAAAAAACGCAATAGAAGCCATGCCTCACGGAGGGACTATTTCCATTCAAACAATGAAGATAGAAAATCAGTCTATAGTAATCAGTATCACCGATGAAGGTTGTGGAATTCCACAAGATCGTATTTCACGTTTAGGTGAACCTTTCTATAGTTTGAAGGAAAAAGGAACTGGATTAGGTTTAATGATGTGCTATAAAATCATTGAAGAGCATAATGGGAAATTACAAATTACAAGTGACGTAAACAAAGGAACAACTGTAGATATTCGGTTACCTATATTCACGGAAACGAAATAAAAAAGAAGAGCAAACAGAAATTTACTTTCCTGTTTGCTCTTCTTTATATAAACAATAATCCACTAACTTTCTATATTTGGAATCTGCTCTACTAGATCATAATGATTAGCGTACCTTTACGAAAGCACAAACACGATTGTAACTATGCATAACACATGAAATGAAACAAAACAACTCCATAACCAGAAAATAGCGTTCACCGCAATACTAGTTATACTTCCAATTAATGCGCTTCCTACGATATCAGATGGATAATGCTGCCCGCTCCAAATACGAGAGAATCCTGTTAAAAATGCTAATAACCACATACCCCCACCCAACAAACGATGATAAAACAAAATAGAAGTTGCCAGAGCAAACGAAAGCATCGTATGTTTGCTTGGAAATGAAGAATTCATTCCTGATGGAATTGGAGGTAATATATTCGCATTATGATTTAAAAAAGGGCGCGGTCTAAAATAATTTCGTTTTATAAAAAAATGAATAAGTAACGTTATACATGCAGAGATTGTTGCTTGCATCGTAATTTTTTTGTAAAAACTACTACGAAGCCACATTAAGATGAATAAAAGAGCATATACATAGCGCGCTTTTTGCGAAATCATTATCATAATGGCATCTACAGATGGATAGCGACCAACAAACTGGTTAATAGCTCTAAATATTTTGTAGTCCATAAGAATATCTCCTTCAAATTCACTTTAAATGTGTTCCTTAGTATTTCCATATAAAAAAGAACTATGTAGTCAAATAAGAGATATGAAAGAACTAGAAAGAAAAAGAGCTAACTCGCCATTTCGTTAAAACGAAACTTTGAATTAGCTCCTTTTCTCATATATTTACTTGCTTACGCACCGTTTCGCGTGCCAGTAAAAAACTCATAATGACCTGTGCTGCAACGCGGCTTGTCATATCACGAAAATCAAGAGTTGGATCGATTTCCACAATATCCATACCTGCTACAAGTGGTTCTTGCCCAAGCACTGTCATCGCATCGAGTAATGTCGTACTATCCATACCACCTGGTCCGATCGCTGGACATCCCGGCGCAAATGCTTGATCTAATACATCCATATCAACAGAAACGTATATAGATGTAACCCCTTGGCGACGCAATAACTTAATACTTTCAATAATAATATCTTTTATATGACGCTCTCTAACATGTTGCATCGTATATACCGTTACGCCATGCTCTTTTGCATATTGATGATACGTATGAGCATTAGAAAAGTTTCGAATCCCTATTTGCACTAATTGCTTTCCGGTAATGATATCATTCTCTAGTAAACTACGAAACGGTGTCCCGTTTGACGGTCCTCCGTCTTCTAGGTTACGCAAATCATGATGCGCATCAAATTGAATAATCCCAACTTTTCCTTTACTGCTTGCAAACCCACTTATGCTCGGAAAACTAATCGAGTGATCTCCGCCAAGAACAATCGGTACCATCTGCGGATTCGATTTTGTCAGACTTTCTAGCGTTCTCGCAATGCGAACATGACTTTCTTTTATATCCGTAACATGCATTGTAATATCACCGCAATCATATAGGACACTTTCTTTCATATCATGCTCTTCTGTAATTGCATACGTACTATACGCGTCTAGCATTGCTCGAATTGTTTTTGGTGCAAAGCATGCGCCTGAGTGACTTATTGATGGTTTTGAAAGCGGAGCACCAATTAATGCCCCGCCGAAGATTTCTTCACTCTCATCCCAGTTCTTAATGATATCGCTCCATTTCGTTACTTCACGATCAATAAACTTTGCATTTTTCTTTAAATAGTGGCCTTTCTCCACGCTTTTTCACCTCGTGTATATGCAATATTCCCTTGTTTCCATACTGTATTTACATGGCTAACACCGTAATGGTACGGTACATACGCATAATTGTATGCATCCCATAATACGATATCTGCCTTACGCCCAACACGGATTTTTCCAGCAACATCACCGCGATTAATCGCATATGCTGAGTTTACTGTTACAGCGTTCCACACTTCTTCTGGTGTCATTTTTAGTTTTAGCATTGCAATGCTCATAATCAGTTGAATATTTTCCGTCGGGCAGCTACCTGGATTAAAATCAGTCGCTAAAGCTACCGCTACACCATCATCAATCATTTTACGCCCTCTAGCAAAACTTTCTTTATTTAAATAGAACGTTGTCCCTGGAAGTAATACAGCAACTGTATCTGAATTCGCTAACATTTCAATCCCTTTATCAGATGCCCCGACTAAATGGTCAGCTGATGCTGCACCAATTTCAGCAGCTGCTTCTGCACCGCCAAGCGGGTCAATTTCATCTGCATGAATCTTCACATCAAAACCAAGTTCTTTCGCTTTACGTAAAAATTCTTTTGATTCTTCAACAGAGAATACGCCTGTTTCACAGAAAATATCAACAAACTCTGCCAATTGTTTTTCCTTAATTTCTGGTAATAAATCGAGCATCCACTGTAAAAACTCTTTCGATTTCCCCTTATACTCTTTTGGCACTGCATGAGCGCCTAAAAATGTTGACACAACATCAATTGGATGCTCCTTCTGAACTTCTGCTGCCGCCTCTAATTGTTTCCACTCGGTTACATCGTCTAATCCATATCCGCTCTTCGCTTCCATTGTTGTTACACCAAAAGATAACATGCGATCTAAGTGGAATTTTGCCTTTTCAACAAGTTCTTCTTTCGTCGCTTGCTTTGTCGCATTTACAGTGGAAAGAATGCCGCCGCCTTGTTCTAAAATTTCTAAATACGGAACGCCTTGTAATTTGAGAGCAATTTCATTTTCACGAGAACCACCAAATACAAGATGGGTATGCGGATCAACGAGACCTGGTGAAACCATTTTTCCTTTGCAATCCACAACTTCTTTTGCATGTAATTCCTTCGTGTTTTCCATTGTCCCTACAAATGTGATCACACCATTTTCAATACCTACTGCACCATTTTCAATGACAGGAAGCGTATTCATTGCTTCCCGTCGTAGTAATCCATCTTCTTGATCCATCGTTAATAATTGTCCAATATTGGTTAGTAAAATGTCTAGCATCGTTTTCCCTCCTTACTTCATCATCGGAATGTTAACGCCTTTTTCTTTTGCTGTTTGCACCGCAAGATCATATCCAGCATCAACGTGACGAACAACACCCATTCCAGGGTCAGAAGTTAAGACGCGCTCAATTCGTTTTGCCGCTGCTTCAGTTCCATCTGCAACAATAACCATTCCAGCATGAAGAGAATACCCCATACCAACACCGCCGCCGTGGTGAACTGACACCCAGCTCGCGCCGTTTACACTGTTAATTAACGCATTTAAAATCGGCCAGTCAGCTACCGCATCACTGCCATCTTTCATTGCTTCTGTTTCACGGTTTGGCGAAGCAACAGATCCACAGTCTAAATGATCACGACCGATAACGATTGGTGCAGATAATTCACCTTTTGCTACCATTTCGTTAATAATACGGCCAAATTTCGCACGCTCTCCATATCCTAACCAACAAATACGAGATGGAAGTCCTTGGAATTCAACTTGGTCACGTGCCATACGAATCCAATTACATAAATGCTCATTATCAGCAAATTCACGTAAAATCACTTCATCTGTTTTATAAATATCTTCTGGATCACCAGAAAGTGCTACCCAACGGAATGGTCCTTTTCCTTCACAGAATAACGGACGAATAAATGCCGGAACGAATCCTGGGAAATCGAATGCATTTTTTAAGCCTTCGTCGTATGCAACTTGGCGAATATTGTTTCCATAATCAAATGTAATCGCACCGTTCTTTTGCATATCAAGCATTGCTTCCACATGCTTTTTCATACTTTCTTTTGATAATTGAACATAACGCTCTGGATCTTCCTCACGAAGTACTGCTGCTTCTTCTAATGAATATCCAACTGGAATATAACCATTTAACGGATCATGTGCAGACGTTTGGTCTGTTACTAAGTCTGGTGTAATGCCGCGTTTTACAATATGCGGTAAAATTTCAGCTGCATTCCCTAATAATCCAATTGAGATCGGCTCTTTCTTTTCTTTATACTCCTTCGCAACCGCTAATGCTTCTTCGAGAGATTCTGTATACATATCACAGTATCTTTTTTCAATGCGGCGATCGATGCTGCGCTTATCAACGTCAATTGCAATGACAACACCACCATTCATTGTAACAGCAAGTGGCTGCGCTCCGCCCATTCCGCCAAGACCAGCAGTAATTGTTAACGTTCCTTTTAATGAACCGCCAAAATGTTGACGTGCTGCCTCGCCAAATGTTTCGTAAGTTCCTTGTAAAATCCCTTGCGTACCAATATAAATCCAGCTACCTGCAGTCATTTGTCCGTACATCATTAAACCTTTTTTCTCAAGCTCACGGAAATGCTCCCAATTTGCCCATTTTGGCACTAAGTTTGAGTTTGCTAGAAGAACGCGCGGTGCATCCTCATGGGATTTGAAAATTGCCACTGGTTTCCCAGATTGAACTAATAACGTTTCATCGCTCTCTAAATTTTTAAGAGACTCTACAATTGCATGATAGCTATCCCAATTACGAGCAGCACGGCCGATACCACCGTATACAACAAGCTCTTCTGGTTTTTCTGCTACTTCAGGATCAAGGTTATTCATAAGCATACGAAGTGCTGCTTCTTGTACCCAACCTTTCGCATGTAATTCAGTACCTCTTGGCGCGCGAATTGTTTGTTTTACGTTTTCCATTGTAATCTCTCCCTTATTATAGTGTTGTATTTGCATTTAAACGGTCCATTGTCCAATTTGTTGTTTTTAACCAATGAGCCGTGTTTTCAATATCTGTTGAAAAAATACGATCGTTTGTAATAGATGGTACGATTTGGCGAACTTGATGATAAAACGCTCTCGTTTGCGTACTCATTTCTTCAACACCGCGGTACTCAGCTGCTTGCATCGCACAAATCGTTTCAATTGCTAATACGCGGCGTACATTTTGAATAATCTGATGTGCATGACGCGACGCAATTGTTCCCATACTTACGTGATCCTCTTGATTTGCTGATGATGGAATAGAATCTACGCTCGCCGGATGGGCTAACGTTTTATTTTCTGAAACAAGCGCTGCCGCTGCATATTGCATAATCATCGCACCAGATTGAAGACCTGGTTCTGGACTTAAAAACGGCGGTAAGTCGTTTAACTGCGGATTGACAAGTCTTTCAATGCGACGTTCAGAAATATTCGCAAGTTCTGCCATTCCTACCTTTAGGAAGTCCATCGCAAATGCAATTGGCTGCCCATGGAAATTACCGCCAGAAATTACTTTTTGACCGCCGTCAAAAATAAGCGGATTGTCTGTTGCAGCATTCATTTCAATTTCTAATTTTTCTTTCACATAATTCAGCACTTGCCAAGATGCTCCGTGCACTTGCGGGATGCAGCGAAGTGAATACGCATCCTGCACACGTAGTTCCCCTTGTTTCGTAACAAGTTTGCTATCATGAAGCACATTACGAATACGATTGGCAACTTCTACTTGCTCTTTATATCCACGTGCAAGATGAACATCTTCATCAAATGCATCAATAATGCCTTGTAACCCCTCTATCGTCATCGAAGCAATTAACTCTGCTTGATATGCGATTGCCTCTGCTTCCAAGTACGCTACAATACCTTGTGCTGTCATTGCTTGTGTTCCATTAATAAGTGCTAAACCTTCTTTTGCTTCTAACGTAATTGGTTCTAATCCTTCTTTTGTTAGAGCGATCATCGTATGAACACGCTCACCTTTATAAAACACTTCTCCTTCTCCTAATAAAGCAAGCGCAAGATGCGAAAGCGGTGCTAAATCTCCGCTCGCTCCAAGTGAACCTTGCTGCGGAACAACAGGATGAATTTGACGATTTACAAGTTCTAAAAGCATATTTATAACAAGTGGTCTAACACCAGAAACCCCCTTTAGCATTGTGTTCGCACGTAAAACAAGCATAGCGCGTGACACTTCTTCAGAGAAAGGTTCACCAACACCACATGCATGAGATTGAATTAAGTTATGTTGAAGTGCTTTCACATCTTCTTTTTGAATAAATACATCGCTAAATTTTCCAAAACCTGTTGTAATGCCGTAAACGACTTTACCTTCTTCAACAATCTGTTCTACTGCTTGCCTGCATTCTGTAACTTTTTGCATACTATTTGAACAAGCAGTTACTTGCTCTCCTTCAAACAGTATTCGTTTCATTTCTTGCAGTGTTAATGAATGTCCAGTTAATGTAATCATGATTTTCCTCCTTTAAACAGCACAAGGGGGCCTTACCTTTTTAAGACAGACGAATGTCCTAAAAAGTTGTAAGGCCCCCTTTTAACTAATAAACTATGGGCAGTTTTTTTATATGTGATTAATACCTAATCCAATCGCCTCATGCTCTGATCCTTTCACAGGCGCACCTATCGTACCATATAGCGCAACAGCAACCCATTCGCCTTCTTTCTCACCGTCGTATGGTGTACCGCGCACAATCGCAAATCGAAGCCCTACTGTACGAAGAACGTCTGCTAACTGAATTTGACCTCTCGTTACTCCGTACAACGCTTCCATAATTGCATGGTAAAGCGCATGTGTTTCTCTGTAAACATCTGTTTCAATAACATGGTTACTACGTGCAGCTGTTTCCATTGCAGCAACAACTTTTTGCGAATTCATTGAACCGACTTTGCCCGTACAATATTTCCATCCCTTTGGAATAGATAAAATTGGACTCTCGTGTTCCTCCGCAAGTGCAAGCAGCATCGCCATGCGACCAATTCGTTGTGTTCCATGAAGAAGCATGTGACTCTCTCTTTTCTTTTGAATAGTTTAAATATTTCTTAATTTAAGAATATATGAAAACGCTTAAATCGTCAATGGTTAAATGTTTTATATAAATCAAAATTTTTAAAACCTACATAAAACCATTCTTTTAGATGGGCGAGAGTATCTGGCCATGCATAGAAGCGGTTAGGACCTTTTTCTTCCACGTGCAAGGTTTGAAAACAAAAGTAGACAATAAGTGCAGGCCCCTGTTGTGTTTGCATGACAGCAGTCTATATGCCAAAAAATGAATTTATAAGTAATAGAGAGACACATCTTCACTAGAATCATACCCTTTTCTAAATTTCTAAAAGGTATAGCTGAGTAGTTACAATAATTTTTATCATTCGATGAAACATATCCCTCTTCCACGATCATTTCCTTTCATTTCCAACAATTTTATGACAACTTCCCACTTTTATTCACGCACCTTCAAAATATTGTAAAATAATATTAGCCCCATCATCAGAGACTTCACATCAAATCCAAAATTTCCACACTACGATTGCTAACTGTTTTTCTACTGGAGGTGCTTTTATATGAGCAATTGGTACAGTAAGACAAAAACTCAGACATTGCGTGAACTAGAAACAAATGAACAGCAAGGTTTAACCGAAGAAATAGCTGAAGCCCGATTAAAAAAATACGGAAAAAATGAACTCGTAATAAAGAAAAAAAGAACTTTGGGTCAACGTATTTTTGCCCAAATCAATGATATTCTCGTCTATGTTCTTTTAATTGCAGCCCTTATTTCTGCCTTTGTCGGCGAATGGGCTGATGCTAGTATTATTGCTGTTGTTGTCGTTTTAAATGCTGTAATTGGTATCATTCAAGAATCAAAAGCAGAGCAAGCTCTAGAAGCCCTGCAAAAGATGGCGACTCCAAAAGCAATTGTAAAACGAGGTAGTGAATTAAAAGAAATTCCATCCGAAAATGTCGTTCCCGGAGACATTGTTCTGCTTGATGCAGGTCGCTATATTCCATGCGATTTACGGCTCATTGAAACAGCCAATTTAAAAATTGAAGAATCTGCTTTAACGGGCGAATCCGTTCCTGTAGATAAAGATGCAGCGTATGAACCTTCCAAGCGAAATCACGAAAAAGTACCACTAGGTGATCAAAAGAATATGGCCTTTATGTCCACACTTGTTACATATGGTCGCGGTGTTGGGGTAGCTACTCAAACAGGAATGCATTCACAAATAGGAAAAATCGCCACTCTCTTGCATCAAGCTGATGATGATACAACGCCTCTTCAAAAGAGCTTAGCGCAAGTTGGAAAATATTTAGGCTTTGTCTCTGTAGGAATATGTATCATCATGTTCTTAATCGGTTTTTTCCAAGGCCGTGATACGTTAGAAATGTTTATGACAGCTATTAGTTTAGCAGTTGCCGCGATTCCAGAAGGCTTACCAGCTATCGTCTCTATCGTTCTCGCAATCGGTGTACAACGTATGATTAAACAAAATGTCATCATCCGTAAACTGCCAGCTGTCGAAGCACTTGGCTCTGTTACGATTATTTGTTCAGATAAGACAGGTACATTAACGCAAAATAAAATGACAGTTACCCACTTTTATAGTGACTGTACATATGATGCATTAGAAAATGTAAACGTACATAATGATGCTCAGTGTCTATTATTAGAAAATATGATTTTATGTAACGATGCATCGTACAATGCTGAATCACAAACTGGGGATCCAACAGAAATTGCACTTCTTGTTGCGGGAACTGCCTTTGACATTCAAAAAGATGCACTAGAGAAGAAACATAAACGCCTAAATGAATTCCCTTTTGATTCCAATCGTAAAATGATGTCAACGCTGCATGAATACGAAGACAAGTACTTTAGTATGACAAAAGGGGCAATCGACAAACTCTTACCGAAGTGCAAACATATTTTTAAAAATGGCACTGTGCAGCCGTTAACCGAAAGTGATAAAAATGAAATAGTAGCAGCGGCACAAATGATGTCACAAAAGGCATTACGAGTACTTTCATTCGCTTTCAAACAATATAGTGCCGAGCATATTAACATGTATGAGGCAGAAGAAAACCTTATATTCATCGGTCTTGTAGGGATGATTGATCCGCCTCGCCTAGAAGTGAAGGCAGCTATCAAAGAATGCAAGAAAGCTGGCATTCGCACCGTTATGATTACAGGAGATCATAAAGATACAGCCTTTGCCATTGCAAAAGAACTTGGAATTGCTAAAAAAGAATCCGAAGTAATAATTGGAACACAATTAGATAATCTTTCAGATGAACAGCTCGCAAACGAAATTGATCACTTAAACGTCTTTGCTCGCGTTTCTCCTGAACATAAAGTAAAAATTGTAAAAGCATTACGTGCAAAAGGAAATATCGTTTCCATGACTGGAGATGGGGTAAATGATGCCCCGTCTTTAAAACAAGCAGATGTTGGTGTCGCAATGGGGATTACCGGAACAGATGTAGCGAAAGGTGCAGCTGATATGGTATTAACTGACGATAATTTCTCTTCAATTGTCAAAGCAGTCGAAGAAGGAAGAGACATTTACCATAACATTAAAAAGTCTATTCTATTTTTGCTTTCTTGTAACTTCGGAGAAATCATTACACTTTTTTTAGCTATTGTACTCGGCTGGGCTACACCCCTTCGTCCCATTCATATTTTGTGGGTGAATTTAATTACAGATACACTTCCAGCATTATCACTCGGGGTTGATCCAGAAGATCCGGACGTTATGAAGGAGAAGCCGCGTCGTGTGGCAGAAAGCTTATTTAGCGGCAGTATACCATTTCTCATTTTAAACGGAATTGTCATTGGACTCATCACGTTAATCGCCTTTATTGTTGGCGCAAAATTATATACAGGGGATACGAATCTTTTTCCTATCTTTCCATCGCAAATTGAAGCAGATGCTTTATTACACGCCCAAACAATGGCCTTTGTCACACTAAGTTTTTCACAGCTCGTTCACTCTTTTAATTTACGATCACGTACAAAATCAATCTTCTCTATTGGGATATTTACGAATAAATACTTAGTTTTCTCTCTTCTTATCGGAGTATGTATACAAATATGTATTATTTCGATTCCACCTCTTGCAAGCATATTTGGTGTACATGCTTTAACAGTAAACGATTGGGGCTTTGTTTTATTACTTAGTATCATTCCGCTACTAATAAATGAAGTAATAAAAATATTTAAAAGGCAGTGAGGAATCTCCTCACTGCCTTTTCTAACCTTATCCTTGCATTTCTTTCTTAATTCGATCCGTTAAGTCTGCCATACGCTTACGGCTTTCTTCACGCTCACGTTTGTTTTGTTCTTCAATTTGTTGTGTTTCTTGAACACCTTTCGAAATAATATTCCAAGTCTCTTCAAGCGTTTCCATCTTAATACTTGAAGAACCCGCTAATTTTGCTACTTCGACACTTTGCGTTGCGATATTTTGTGCATTTCTCTTCAACAGTTCGTTTGTACGGCGGTCAAGTTCTGCCATGGAATCCGCAACAAGCTTTTGACGTTTTGCATTTACAGCTTGAATAATACCATTTTTAAAAATAGGAATTGTCGTAATAAACGCTGTATTAATTTTCCCAATTAACTTGTTGTTACCACGTTGAATCATACGAATTTGCGGTGCTGTTAATAGCGCAACCATACGCGCTTTTTCTAAATCATCAATGCGTTGCTCTAAAATCTCTACAGAGTTCTTTAATGATTCTAACTCGATTCCCGCAAGCTGATCATTGCTCTGAACGCGCTCTTCATACATTGGAACTAATTCTGTTTGCAGACGCTCAAGTAACATTTCACCCGCAACAACGTATTTCTCTAGATCTAAATAGTATTTTAAGTTCTGCTCATACAATCCATCTAACGTACCGATTGAACGCTTCATTTCATCTTGATATTTCGTGATTTCCACGTATACTTTATCCATTTCGCGTCCCATCGTTTGATACTTATTAAAAATTTGTTCAATCATTTGATTTCCTTTTTTAAATAAACGAGAGAAAAAACCGCTTTTTTCTTCAACGAAATCTTTACTGTCAAACTTGTCCATAATTTTCCCAAGCTGCTTTAATAGCTCACCGGAATCTTCTACTTTAGATAATGTCATCGTATGTAAAATTTGATCAGCAAATCTTGAAATCTCTACAGATGGCTCTTTACCTAGTTCGATTAATTCCAATTGATCTTTTATATCTACCCCATTATAAATGCGCTGCACTTCAGGATCTTGTCTTAACTGCAGACGAATATTTTGTGACGTTTGTTCAGTCAATTCTGTTGTTGTTGGATCTAATACAATCGGATTCATATATGTAGCTTCCTTTCTTTATAAAAATGGCCTAAATAACCCTTTTAAAGTGTTTGATAAATTTTTATAAGACGATGAACCGTGAAATTCTACATCAAAGCTCACTTCTTCTAACCAATGGGAATCAAATGCGCCCGCTTCAATATACTGCTCGATATCATTACGCCCTGTCGGATTAAAATGTAAAACATCGACACCAATTTGATTTAAAAAGAGCATTATTACCGCATCAGAGCGCGTTAGTTCTCCACTTTTCTCATTGTTAAATATGACTATTTTCGGTACTTCTTGCGAATAATCAAATTTCTCAAGCTGCTCAAGTATGTTCGGTGGGATTTGCGAAAGCTGTGCAAACACATATAAAGCAACGTCTTGCTCTTTTTCGTTCCCTATTCTTTTGCAAAGCCCGCTTTCACATGTATGAATCATTGCCTCTGCAATGCCATATTGCAAACCTTCTGGTAAGCGCTTATGCGGCCACCAATGGCTTTGAATGATGTTCTGGGCATCAAGTTTTCCCGAACGGTTTAACGCATCACGATAATGAAATTGAAAATTCGCTTTCTGTTCCTTTGTAAATGGAAATTGATTGATTAATAGACTATTTTCATATGATGTTAACGTTTTTAATCTTTGAAAATATTCTTTCTCATTTTTAGAGACACCGGACACTTTTGCAAATAACGACGGAATATAAATATGTTGATTTTCTACAAAGAATGTTGGTCTTATAAATGCTTTTTCTTTCGTAATGATAAACAGTTCATCATACGTTGTCTTTAACGTACGGGCAACTGGCGTATACGCCCTAAATTGCCACGGTTTATACAAGAGTGAATTATCATGATGAAGCACCTGCTCAATCTCTTTTGAGGCTTGATAAGCAACCGTTGCAACGCGCTCTCTCTTTTTATCTGGAAATGGTTCTAATGCAATTCGACCTGGATGCGAAATCACAAATGTTCGATTTTCTTCATCGATTGTTTCAAAACCATCTTTTCCTTCTGGATGATAATACAATACGTCACATCCGAGCATAATAAGGAAGTATAAAAAGTAAATTCGACTTTCCGACGTATCACCGTACCAAATAATTTGCGGCATTTGTACTTTATAATCTTTTTGTGAAAACCATTTTGAAACGTAATTTTCACTTAACTTAATCATATCAATTAAAAAACGGCGAAAACCTTCTGTTTTTAATGATTGATTATGCTGTTTTTCGTATAGCTTTAAAATTGAAATGAAAGTTGTATGTATGTAGTGTTGTATATCGGGATGATCTACTTCGGGCAACAAACGTTTTCCCGATAAATGAGCAACGAGACGATTTACAGTTAAACCGTTTGCTGCTTGTTGGTGCTGTGAAAAAACTTCTTGAATCTCACGAAGCTTCTCTGAAGGAATGACTTTATTTAAATTTTGCTCATGAAGTACAGTGATCTTCTCATTTTGACTATACTCAAATAATTGATTATAGTACTCATCCGTATCATTGGGCACCCCAAGAATACGACATCCTATATAGCTAAAATGCAGATCATTCTCTGTCACTTCATAATGCGGCCGCTTTGCTAAACCCATTTCAAACTGTTTTAATCCTTCTTCCCCGCCTAATAGCTGTGGGTGAAATGTAAAACGTGAAAACACATTTGTTCACCTCCAAACGAAATGTTTATAAAAAATGGGCGCCCGTATGACGAGCAAACCCATTTAGTCTATTAATCTTCTTTCTTAGTAGCTGCCACCTCTTCACGAGTTTGGCGAGATGTTTTCATATAATGTAAAATAAATGTCGCACCAAATGCAATAACTAAAATTATAAAGAATAACCAGTGCGGCATTTCAATATGAATGACAGAAAGCAACATTTTCACAGCAATAATTGCAATTAATATATATGCTGTCGTTTCTAGTTCTGGAATACGTTCTAATAATCTTAAAAATACGCCGGCAATACCACGCATCATTAAAATACCAAGCATTCCGCCAAGAAGTAAAATCCATACTTCATTTGAAACACCAAATGCCGCAAGAACGCTATCCACAGAGAACGCAATGTCCATTAACTCAACCATTACTACTGTTCCCCAGAACATACCAAACATTCTAAATAAAATGCTATCTTGCTTCATGCCATGTTCTTCTTCGTCTTCTTCATTTCCTTTAGATTTATCAATGAAGTACTTCGCAGAAAGCCATGCAAGATAAAGAGCACCAAGTACTTTTACCCACCATAATTTAATTAAGTACATACCAATTCCGATGGCAATAAAACGAAATACATACGCACCAATAAGTCCATAAAATAAAGCTTTTTTACGCTTTTCTTCAGGAAGATGTTTTACCATAACAGCTAATACAAGCGCGTTATCAGCAGATAACAATCCTTCCAAAATAACAAGCGTACCAATTAATCCCCAAGATACTGGATCTTGTAATACTTTTACCCACATATCTAAATCAAAGAATTGGGCATACGTATCAAGAATTCCGTGTAAAATCTCCATACAGCTCTTGACTCCTATTCTGTTTTTAAATTTCTAGAAAGCGGAAAAGAAGGAAACGAAAGTCGCTTCCTTCTTATGCATCCAAGCCGTACGCTCTTACAAGCGCACCTAGTCCACCTTGGAAGCCACTTCCGACAGCATTAAACTTCCACTGTCCATTATGACGGTATAATTCACAAAAGACAACCGCTGTTTCAATGGAGAAATCTTCCCCTAAATCATAGCGAAGCACTTCTTCATTTGTTTCTTCATTCGCTAAACGAACAAATGCGTTAGCAACTTGTCCAAAGTTTTGACGACGACCCTCTGCATCATAAATGGTAACTGTAATCGCAATACGGTGTACATCAGCTGGGATTTTGCTTAGATCAACAACTACTTGTTCATCGTCACCTTCACCTTCTCCAGTTCGGTTATCACCTGTATGTGTAACAGAACCGCAAGGAGATTGTAAATTGTTATAAAAGATAAAGTCTGTTTCTTTCGTACATTTACCTTCTTGATTTAATAAGAAAGCAGATGCGTCTAAATCATAATCAGATCCGCCGTCATATTGTTTAATATCCCAACCAAGACCAATAACTGCTTTCGTAAGGCCTGGGCTTGTCTTACCTAAATCAATTTTTTGTCCTTTTTGCAACTGAATAACCATAGCGCTTCACCTCTATTTACAATAGATTCTTTACCCCGCTTTAACGGGTAGTAAGATCCCCCACCTCAAAATACAGAGAAAAGCGAGGAAGATAAGTGGGGAATAACTGCCCGTAAAAGCCCGATTGGGCTGGCTTTCCATAAGTGGGGGATGAACCCTCCCCACTTATGGAAGTTTCACTTTACTCTACATCTAAACCAAAGTTTTTACATAAAGCTGCTAATCCACCTTGGAAGCCGCTTCCGATCGCATTAAACTTCCAATCACTGTTATGACGATATAATTCACCGACTACAACTGCTGTTTCAATCGAGAAGTCTTCACCTAAGTCATAGCGAATTAACTCTGTGTTCTTCTCTTCATCTAAAATGCGTACAAAGGAGTTAGATACTTGTCCAAAGTTTTGATGACGACCTTCTCCATCATAAATTGTAATCGTAAAGCAAATGCGTTCGATATGCGCAGGAACATTTTTTAAATCAACTTTGATTGTTTCATCGTCCCCTTCGCCTTCTCCTGTACGATTATCACCTAAATGCTGTACAGAACCATTTGCCCCGGTCGGATTATTGTAGAAAACGAAGTCTTCTCCTCCGCCAACTTTACCATTTGCTCCAACTAAGAAAATACTTACATCTAAATCAAAATCATTCTGTCCATCATACTTATTTGTATCCCAACCAAGACCAACAATTACTTTTGAAAGACCTGGATTTGTTTTCGTTAAATCTACTTTTTGTCCTTTTTGTAATGAAATAACTGCCATATGTAGCGCCTCCTAAAAAGTTATTGATAACGCGTGACGATTTCACTTAAATTTTTATCTTGCGTTCCTTCTCCGATTGCCGAGAACTTCCAATCATTATCATGACGGTACATTTCGCCAGCAATTAAAGTTGTCTTTCCGCCGTAGTTATCTGTTAAGTTATAACGTGCTAACTCTTCACCTGTTTGCGGATTTTGAATACGAATATACGCATTGCGAATCATCCCAAAGTCTTGACGACGGTTCACACAATCATAAATATTTACAACAAAGATGAGGCGGTTTATTCTAGATGGAACCTTTGGTAATTCAACAAAAATAGTCTCATCGTCCCCTGCACCTTCACCCGTTAAATTATCACCCGAATGAGTAACACTTCCACAAGAAGATAATTTATTTCCAAAATAAATGAGATCATGTTTATTTAAAAATCGATCATTCTCAAGCATGATCACAGATGCATCGCAGTCAATATTTGGCTTACTTCCAAACAATGAAGATAAAAATCCACCTGCTTTTTCAATTGGATCCCACCCTAGGCCAACTTGTAACTTTGTTAACCCTGGTTGTCCTTTCGTTAAGTCGATCTTCTGTCCTTTTTCTAAAATGATAGGCATGAAGTCTCTTCCTTTCTACGAATGCTTTTCCAGCTAGGAAAATATTGTATTCTTTCTTTATATTGTAGCATTTTTCATAGATTGAAAAAAAGAATATTTTTTTGATTATATGAAAACATCTATTTAATTTCTCTGCATCGATGTCAGAAGTGAACAGCTCCAAAATATTATATCGGCGCTTCGACACAATTTAAAGACCCTTCGACGATATTCGACATATAACTAACTTCTTTACTTATCATCAACATTATGAATCTAGCTATTTTTTAATATGAAGATATAAGTTTTACAGAACTTGCTTTCACATACACACTATTATACGCTGTGTTGTCAGAAACTAGCTCATAGTATGTTCCACTTGAAGTTTGAATCGTGTTCTTAATTGCAACTGTCATATTACGAGGTGCTACACTCGCTTGTGCGCCGCCTATATTTTTTAATACCCCAGACCCTGCTTGCAGCATACCTAGCTGATATCTATTCAAATCTTTTCCACCGTTCATGGTATCGAGTCTATTCATAAGAGAAGCGATTTGTTGGCCCCAATTCTCATCACTTGCATACATGACGTTCATACCTTGTGATTTATCTCCCAAATTCCCGCCATTATATGTCCAGCCATTTGGATTTAAATAGTTTTGATCAATATATGAAGCGCAGAAGTTAATACCCTCATCCCATGTTTTAAATGCCGTTGCACCGTTATATGGATCAGAATCTACCGCTCTAAAACCAAATAAATTTTTCTTATCTTGTGCAATCCGACTTTTTCCCCAACCGGATTCCAAAATAGCATGAGATAGTAAATAACCTGCATTTAAATTATATTTTTGTGCTGCATTAACAAAATATTTTCCAGTTCCAATCAGCGGACTGTCTGCACTATTTTTTCTTAAGAAATCATCAATGTCTTTCGCTGTATAAGTAGATGTAGCGCGAATTGGTACATATTCAAAATATTGATAACTATCTTGTCCACCAATTTGCGTTTTATCAAATGCCTCATAACGCTGACCTTCTTGTAAATGCTTCGGTGCATTACCAATTTGATACGCCGCATACTTACTCGTAGAATCATTATATACATAGTGATAAAGCTTTCCTTTTTTCACTGTATAATACGACGTTGATTCACGAACCATATTTGGATATAAAGTAACATCGTCTATATTGACATATCCTGTCGTACCGTCAATTTTCACATGCACACGGTCTCCATCCGCTTTTATGAACTTTAAGTCAGCTCCTTCTCGTACATATGTTAACTTTTTACCATTCGCAATATCATAAATATTAATGAGCTTATTCGCTCGTACAAAGCCTTGTTTCATATTCACAACTTTACCATCGCTAACAATATAACCATCTTCTTGTTTAGTTTGCAGTTCTTTTTCTGCTTCCGTCCCATTTGATTTTTGAACTTTTCCTGCCTCTGTGACCACTTCATAGGAAGATGCTTGTTTTAATTTTAAGAACTGTAAAGAAACATAACCTTCTTTTCCATTTACGCGCACTTTCGCCCAACCATTTTCCTTGCCTATTACTGAAACAGATTCACCATTTTTTAAGCGGGCTACAATTGAAGCGCTCGTTGCAGGACCTTGGCGCACATTTAATAAAGATGCATTTACAACGCCTCGTCCTTCCGTCACTTGTCCGTTATTTCCATTATTTCCATTATTTACATTGTTTCCGTTGTTAGCATTCGAACTTGTACTAATTTGTACAAACTCTAACGATACATAACCTTCTTTTCCGTTGTACGCAATCTTCGCCCAGCCGTTTGCTTTTCCGAGTACTGTTATCTTCTCGCCTTGTTTTAAGTTTCCGAGAATACTACTATTTGTGTTTGCAGCGCTTCTTACTCGCAGACTTGTCGCTGTTATTGTTCCTGCCTCTTGCGGGCCATTATTAATACTTGATTGCTGCGTCGGTGCTGGTTGCGGCGCTACTCCCGCTTTCTCTCCTATCTTTATAAATTCTAGTGAAACATAACCTTCTTTTCCTTTATATTCGATTTTGGCCCAGCCATTTGCTTTTCCTATAACGGTAACAGTCTCTCCTTTTTGAACACTTCCAATAAGAGTGCTACCTGCACCAGGACTATTACGAACATTTAAACGTGTTGCTGTTACAACACCTGTTTCACGTTGTCCATTATTAATACTTGTTTGTTGCTTCGATTCTGTTACAGGTTTTGTTCCTGCTATCTTTAAAAACTGCAGTGACACATAGCCCTCTTTACCATTGCAAGAGATTTTTGCCCAATCTTTTTGTACTTCTAATACCTTTACCGTTGCTCCTTGCTTTACTTGTCCGACAATTGGACTTTGTGTTGTTGGTTGTTGACGTATATTTAAATTTGTCGCGTTTACTGTCGCTGTGCTTTCTTCTTGTGCAAAAGCATTTGTAGAAATAAGAGATGCAGCTGCCGCTAAAAACGTACCTGCTATGATTTGTTTTGTTGTTTGTTTCATTATTAATTAGAATATAATGATATTTATATTCTGAAGTCACTTCCTTTCCTTATTTCTTATCTCATATTATAACATAACTATCAGCGTGCCTTATGTTTGAAAATTGTTAAAAATCCATAAAATTATATATGTCCACTGATATATCGGCGCTTCGACACAATTTAAAGTGAAACTTCCATCAGTGATGCTTTTCTCACTGATGGAAAGCCCGTCCAATCGGGCTTTTACGGGCAGTTTTCTTCCTCGTGATTCCCCCGCTTTTACTGCCCGTTAATGCGGGATAAAGATACTTCGACGATGTTCGACACTCTAAATGTACGAAAAGGAGCTGACATTAGTCAGCTCCTTTTCGTTAATTCTTTAATACGCCTTACCCCAATACACCATATGTTTTGCCTCTTTCTCACAGCACACACAATGCTTAGCTAATTCCTCTTGTTCAAATGGCATACAACGTGATGTAACGCCTACTTCTTCTTTTAACTTTTCTTCGCAATCAAGACTTCCACACCACATCGCTTTAATGAACCCTTGCTTTTCTGCTGCTTGCTTCATCTCTTCAAAAGTAATAGCTGTATATGTTTTTTCTTCACGCAGCGCTTTTGCCTTTTCAAATAAAGACTGATGAATATCCTCAAGTAATGTTGCAATACGTTCTTCTAATTCGTTTATAGATACAAATTCTTTTTCTTTCGTGTCACGACGTACAAGGACAACTTGATTTTTTTCAATATCTTTCGGCCCTACTTCTAAGCGAATTGGTACTCCCTTCATCTCATATTCATTAAACTTCCAGCCTGGTGTTTTGTTGCTTGCATCCATTTTCACGCGCGCAACTTTTTGAATACGTGCTTGAAGCTCGGCTGCTTTTTCTAACACGCCTTCTTTGTGCTGGGCAATTGGTACAATCATCACTTGCGTTGGCGCAATCTTTGGTGGTAATACAAGACCATTATTATCACTATGCACCATAATAAGTCCGCCGATCATTCTCGTTGATACGCCCCAAGATGTTTGGTGGGCATATTGCCACTTCCCATTTCGATCTAGAAACTTAATATCAAATGCTTCTGTGAAGTTCGTGCCAAAATTATGCGACGTGCCCGTTTGCAATGCTTTACCATCATGCATTAAGCTTTCAATTGTATAAGTCGCTTTCGCACCTGCAAATTTCTCTTTTTCCGTCTTCTGCCCTTTTATAACCGGAATCGCTAAATACTCCTCACAAAACGACGCATATATATTTAAAATGTTAAGCGTTTCTTGCTGTGACTCTTCTGCTGTTTCATGAATTGTATGACCTTCTTGCCATAAAAATTCAGTTGTGCGTAAGAATGGACGTGTTGTTTTTTCCCAACGGACAACAGAGCACCACTGATTATATAGCTTTGGTAAATCATTGTACGATTGTACAATTTTCGAGAAATGCTCACAGAATAACGTTTCTGATGTCGGACGAATACAAAGACGCTCAGCTAATTCCTCATCCCCGCCGTGCGTTACCCACGCTACTTCTGGCGCAAAACCTTCTACATGGTCTTTCTCTTTTTGAAGTAAACTTTCTGGAATAAACATTGGCATATATACATTTTCATGACCTGTTTCTTTTAACTTTTCATCCATTACTTTTTGAATGTTTTCCCAAAGGGCGTACCCATACGGGCGTAAAATCATACATCCTTTTACACTTGAATAGTCAACAAGCTCAGCTTTTTTTACGATATCCGTATACCACTGCGCGAAATCTTCTTCCATTGTTGTAATGGCTTGTACTTGTTCTTTTTTCATGTTCTTTTCCTCCTTTTCAAAATAAAAAAAGCC
Organism: Bacillus sp. JJ864; assembly: GCF_036963045.1. Taxonomy (NCBI): domain Bacteria; kingdom Bacillati; phylum Bacillota; class Bacilli; order Caryophanales; family Bacillaceae; genus Bacillus; species Bacillus sp. JJ864. The sequence goes on from NZ_JBALLY010000041.1 coordinate 27,122, forward strand.
CGCATCCCTAAAATAGGGACCGAGCTTTTTGCCGGCGTTACCACCCTGATTCATATACAACATGTATATGCTCTCTTGTTTGATAACGGGAATATCCCGCTGCAAATGCAGAACTCAAAGGTAGGTTCCATACTGTCTTTTAAGAATCTCTCAGCCACTGGATTCTCTCTCTGCAAAAAGATTGAATATGTACTAGTCCTCTTTCATCGTCATAACAATATAAATTTGTTGATTATCATAATACACCCCACATTATAACGCAATAGGGAATTTTTTGACTTTTATATATTCTTTTCAGTTTATTTTGTTTTATACTCGTATTACATATATTTCTTTCGGAAAAATTTCACGATTTGATGAAGTAACATCCCAATAATTGTTCCAATTAATACAAAAAAACAGAGGAAGCCATATCCCATTCCTTCCCATCCATCAAGAAAAAATAGCGTAAAGAAAAAACTAACCAAGCAAATAATAATCATAATAAGTCCGAACGTAATATCAAACGAACGATTTGGGAAACTTTTGCGTAATGTGAACGAAATCAAAAAAACAAGAACCATTGTGATTATGCTACTCATTAGAAAAAATTCCATTCTTTTCACTCCTTTAATTGTATTATACGTTTATAAGTCTCAAAATTCTAAAAAAACTTTCTTTTTAGCAGTAGTTTTTATCACCAAGTATTAATAGTAATATATAAAAATAGGTTGTAGAACTTTTGGAGGTATTATTCTATGAACAAACCTGCAACAAAACATGTTATTGTTTTATCTTTTGATTGTTTATCAGCTTTAGATTTTCCTATATTACAAAACCTTCCGCACTTCCGTTCTTTACTAAGACGCGGTGCATACGCTGAAAAAGTTGAAGGTGTTTATCCATCTGTTACATATCCGAGTCATACAACAATTGTGACAGGAAATTATCCTGCGAAGCATGGGGTTGTAAACAATACTCTGCTGCAACCCGGGAAGGAATCACCGGACTGGCACTGGTACCGCCGTTCGGTTCAAGGAACAACCCTTTATGATGAAGCGCGAAAAGAAAACTTAAAAACAGCTGCACTTCTATGGCCTGTAACAGGAAGAGCAAAAATTGACTACAACATGCCAGAAATTTTTCCAAATCGTCCATGGCAAAATCAAATACTCGTCTCCTTATTCAGTGGGAGTCCATTGTATCAACTAGAGTTAAATCAGCGTTTTGGTCACATTCGAAATGGTTTGTCACAACCGGAACTAGATGATTTTGTACTTGCTTCTGCAGTGCACACGATTCAAACGAAAAAACCAAATCTTATGTTTGTTCATTTCACTGACTTAGATACACAGCGCCATTATCATGGATTTTCTTCTGAGGAAACAGTCGCAGCGATTCATCGCCATGACAAGCGCCTCGGTGCAATTGTTGATGCACTCCGTGAAAACGGTATGTATGACGAGACAACTATCATTGCACTTGGAGATCATAGCGCATTAGATGAAAATAAGGCCATCCAATTAAATGTCTTATTGCGTGAAAAAGGGCTCCTTACTGTAAATCAAAAAGGAGAGGTAACAAATTGGAAAGCTTATTGTCAAAGCTGTGACGGCTCAGCATATATATACGTAAAAGATAAAAATGATACAGAAACAATTGGCAGTTTACACCGTTTACTACAAGAACTCATACAAGATAAACGAAACGGCATAGAATTTCTATTAACCGATGAGGAAGCAAAAGATTTAGGTGCCGATGGAAATTGCCTCTTTATGCTGGAGGCGCGAGAAGGCTATTACTTTTTAGAAAATCATACTGGAGATCTTATAAGAGAGATTACAAGAGAAGATGTGACCTCTAGTAAAAAGTATACGTTTGGTACCCATGGCTATTCCCCGTCAAAACCAAATTACGAAACGATTTTTATGGCAGCCGGTAAAGGAATTCGTCAAGGCGCGATTATTCCGCACATGCGACTAATTGATGAAGGTCCTACAATTGCAAGATTGCTTGGATTGCATCTTGGTGAAACAGACGGAAAGGTTATAGAGGATTTATTAGAATTGTAAAGTTATGTAAAAACTATGTAAATATTCAGTCAGTTTCTCTTTTTTACGTACGCATTTCTGTACAATAACATTACATTAGTTAGAGGAGGAACATATATGAAAAAAATGTCCAGGCAAGAAAAAAGCTGGATATTATATGACTGGGCAAACTCAGTATATTCACTCGTTATTACAACTGCTATATTTCCAATCTACTTTAAAGCAGCTGCTAAAGAAGCTGGACTTGCAGGCACAACATCAACTGCATATTGGGGATATGCCAATTCCCTTGCGACACTTATGGTGTCTATACTCGCTCCAATTCTTGGCACAATTGCTGATTATAAAGGATTTAAGAAACGATTTTTCACATTCTTTTTCCTATTAGGCATTATTTTTACAAGTATGTTGGCAGTCGTACCAACTTCACAGTGGATTCTCTTACTTTGCTGTTATATGCTCGCTTTAGTTGGATTTGCAGGAGCCAATATTTTTTACGATGCGTTTTTAATAGATGTGACGACAGAGGAACGAATGAACCGTATTTCAACACGCGGCTTTGCCCTTGGCTATATTGGGAGCACGATTCCATTTATCGGCTGCATGGCTCTTATTATTCTTTCACAAAAAAGTATTATTCCATTATCAGTCGGCGTGACAAGCCAAATTTCATTCGCAATTACAGCGCTTTGGTGGGGACTCTTTACAATCCCTATGTTAAAAAATGTGGAACAACGCTACTATATCGAACGTGATCCAAATCCTGTTGTAACAAGCTTTAAACGTCTTGTTCATACATTTAAAAATATCCGTCAATACCGAACAGTGTTCTTCTTCCTCCTTGCCTATTTCTTTTATATTGATGGAGTCGACACAATCATTACAATGTCAACAGCATACGGAACAGACCTTGGAATTAGTGCAACAAATTTAATAATTATTTTATTCGTCACGCAGATCGTCGCCGGTCCGTTTGCCTTGTTATATGGCAAGTTATCTGAAACATTTACCGGCAAGAAAATGCTATATGTTGGAATTATTATGTATATTATTATTTGTACATACGCTTATTTCCTAAAAACAACGTTAGATTTCTGGATTTTGGCAATGCTCGTTGCTACTTCACAAGGTGGTATTCAAGCGTTAAGCCGCTCCTATTTTGCAAAGCTTATTCCGAAAGAATCCGCAAACGAATTCTTTGGATTTTATAACATATTTGGTAAATTCGCAGCCATTATGGGCCCGGTTCTCGTCGGTGTCACAACGCAGTTAACCGGTAAAACAAACGCTGGTGTGTTAAGTATTATCATTCTATTTATCATAGGAGGATTTCTGTTAACACGTGTACCAGAGGGTTCTTCGGCTTCTGTAACAGAACCTTCTCAAAAACCAGAAACATTATAATAAAACGCTCTCCCAACTTATACGAGAGAGCGTTTTTATTATGGATTTACTTTCTGCATCTCTTGCTTTGGTGTCATCTTCATTTTAAATATCGGCAAGACAGCAGCTAAGCCAAGTATAGCCGCTACACTAAATACCATAATAAGTGAGGTCGCTTCCTTCAATACTCCCCCTAAAGAAACACCTATTAATATCGTACTCATAAATAATGGTAGTATCGTTCCATTTACCCGGCCAATCATGTTGTCATCTACAAGTTGAATCATAAACGTTCCGATTACGATATTTACACAAGCTAAACAAATTCCTGTTATAAAACGCATGCATACTGTGATCCAAAACGAAGTCGAAAATCCTTCTACAACAAATGAAACAGCTAAAATAATCATTCCAAAAACGAGTAAATGTTTCTGCTTTACTTTTTTAGAAACAACAGCTGCCACAACGCCCCCAATTAACATCCCAATGCCATCGGCTGCAGTTAAATATTGGACAGCTTCTTTCTCCATTCCTAATCGCTCCACAACGAGAAAGACTTCAAGCGGTTGTACTAAACCTGCTGCTAAGCCAATGATCGAAAAAGCAATAGCCAACATTCGCAGGGGATTCAAACGTAACACATACAACCAACCTTCTTTTATATCATTCCATAATGAAGATTGCCGCGCCTCTACTTCTTTCATCCACCCTGGCAGAAATGAAAGACAAAGAGCTGATAAAGCAAAAATAATGATTAAGCTGTAGAGTGATGCAAATAAACCGAGCTGTGTATATACGAATGTTCCTACAACTGGACCAAAGATAAGGAACAACGCTTGTAAACTTTGAGATATAGCAATGGCTGCACTCACATGTTCCTCTTCGACATGATGTTTAAAAACGCGTGAAGTTGCTGGCTGTGAAAATTGGCTGACGACCGCTGATACAAATGTTGCAGCAAATAACGCTTGCCAATACCCAATATTCAACAAGAAAACGATCATAACGATAGATAGTGCACTTAATATATCCCCTGTAATCATCGTGCGATTTGGATTCCACCGGTCAGCCAAGGCACCTCCAACAAACGAAAAGATAAATATAGGTGCGTATTCCATAACGGACAATATAGAAACAGCAACGGGATCATTATTTGTCTGTTCCATAACAAAAAACAAAAGCGCCATATTTCGGATCCAAATTGCAAATTGTTGTAAAATATCAGAAGCAATTACAAGCAGAAACACTCGATTTTTTAACAAAGCATTCATCGTATCTCCCCCTTTTCTAAACCGACCGTTCAGTCTAATTTATTTCAAAAGAAAAGCTGCTGACGTTACGATCCAGCTGCCATTCCCTGTAATAAAACATCAATTGCCTTTTTATAAATACGTTTCATTTCTTCTGCATTCATTTCATAATATAACGGTCCAAGCCCAGCTAACAAACCGTTCACAACGTACATGAGATCATTTACATCATCTTGACGAAATTCACCGGATGCCATCCCTTCTTCGGCTAGCTTCTTAAAAATGCTATACGATTCACGAGTTAAGGCGATCATTTCATCCATGATATCTTTCCTTACAACTTGACTCGTTAGAAATTCTTCAATTGTACTAGAAATTGGATTTTGTACATCTTCCACATAATATTCCGCAAGACCATATAGCTTTTCTGTACTTGTCTGGTACTGCTTTTCTTTTTCTGCCCATTTTTCCAGCCAATCGTACGTATGCTGCTTCACTACAAATAAAAACAATTCTTCTTTACTTTTAAAGTGGTAATAAATACTACCTTTACTCCGCTCAGTAATTTCACAAATGTCTTCCATAGATGTTGCTGCATACCCTGTTTTTGAAAATAATTGTTCTGCTTTATAAGCAATTTCTCTTTTAATTTCTTCAGCACTTTTTCTCATCATTGCACCTCATTAAACCGACCGTTCAGTCTAATTTTAACAAAAAATGCCTCTTCCTTACAAGAGGCATTTTTCTCATTTAAGAAAACATCTTGTCAATCCAATTATGAATCGCATACAATTTCCCTATTTTTAACGCAACCTTAAATAAAACAACGCCACCTGCTACTACAGCAAATGCAATCATTTTCCCTTTGTTTTTTACTTTCAGCTTTTTCTCCATTCTATGTTCCCTCTTTTTCTCTTTTTCTCTTTTTCTCTTTTTCTCTTTTTCTCTTTTTCTCTTTTTCTCTTTATTAATCAAACGTTTGTTTAATACATTTCACAAGACTTTCCCCCAACTAATCAAACGTTTGTTTAAATTTCAAAGCAATAAAAAATGCGCCTTTTCAGGCGCATTTCTATGTTAATCTCCGCCGCAGCTGCCACCATCTCCGCCAAAAGAACTTCCGCAATCCCCCGAGCTGTCACTAGATCCTGCAAAAAATATTGGTGCACTATATCCTGTACTATCCGTTGAATCGGAATTATATCGTTTTCGTCCTCGCTTTCTTTCACTAGACGCAGTTACTTTTACAATAATGGCAAACAGTATAATAAAAAACACAGCCCCTACTAACATTTCCATTCTAAAATCCCCCTTTCACTCTTCAACTAGAGTGCGATTTATATTTTTCAGGGAAAGCAATCACAACTATATATTTCGCCAAAACTCCCTCCATATCCTCTAATAAAATTACATTTTCACCTATATTAGGATGAATTTCAAACTAATAGTACAGATAGCAATTGTTAGCTCTTATTTACTTCAAAATTATACGAACTCCCTTACAGGAATTTTCGAAATATCTTATCGCGATATATACCAAATGAAGCTGTTTCTTTTAATTTACGTCTTTCGATCAATTGCTGAAAACGAAGTGATTTTGCCGTTAATTCCTCTTGTAATCCCCGTCTCTCTGCCATAGCTTATGCTCTTAACCAGAAACACTTCCCTCACGATTAAACGCGTTTACACCAGTCCTGCACTGCCCATACTTGTGTCACCCATTCTTCATAAAAATCTGGTTCATGGGAAACGAGCAGAATCGTGCCTTCATATTCCATAAGAGCTTGCTTCAGCGCTTCTTTTGCCCGAACATCTAAATGATTCGTCGGTTCATCTAAAACAAGTACATTACTTTCTGTTAACATTAATTCACATAAACGTACTTTCGTTTGTTCCCCGCCGCTTAATGAGCAAAGCGGTTGCAAAATATGCTCTTCTGTTAAACCGCACCTTGCTAATGCTTGCCGAATTTGTTTTTGCGTCATATCCGGCCGCAGTGACCATACTTCCTCAAGCGGTGTTTGCTCCGTGGCAAATTCCTCTTGTGCAAAATAAGCTGGATTTACTCGCTCTCCTATTTGCACGGTGCCGCTTAAAGGCTGCAAATACCCAAGCAATGTTTTTAACATTGTTGTTTTCCCAATCCCGTTATAGCCGACGATTGCAATTTTTTCACCGCGCTTTATTTGTAAATCAATTGGACTGAATAAAGGCTCTTTATAACCAATCTGCATATTTTTCGTCTCTAAAATTCGGCTAACAGGATCAAAATGCACCTGAAACGTAAAACGCAGTTGCAGCGCAGAAGATGGTTTTCCGATTTGATTAATTTTTGCTAACACTTTTTCACGACTTTTTGCCTGTTTTGCTTTACGAACTTTATTCTTTTGAATAAAATTCTTTAGTCTTTCCATTTCTTTTTGCTGCCTATCATACGCTACTTGTAATTGCTGTTTATTTTGCTCATAGTTTGTTAGGAATGTTTGATAATTACCTATATAGCGTTTCATTCCTTTATGTTCTAAATGATAAATGACATTCGTAATTTCATTTAAAAACCTTTCATCATGCGAAACGATAATATAAGCATGTTCGTAATTTTTCAAATACCCCATAAGCCATTCAATATGCACGCTATCAAGATAGTTTGTTGGTTCATCAAGTAATAAAACATGCGGCTCTTCTAATAATAATTTTCCTAATAACAGTTTTGTTCGTTGGCCACCGCTTAGTTGCTCCACATCACGATCCATACCAAGTTCTAAAATTCCTAATCCCGCAGCGACCATTTCGATTTTTTCTTCAATATGATAAAAATCAGAATGCTCTAGTACACTTTGCAGCTCTCCATATTGCACTAACAATTGTTCAAGATTATCGCCTGCTGCCATTTTCTCTGCGATTTGCAGCATCTTATTCTCGGTATCATACAAGTGGGCAAAGGCGCTTTGTAAATACTGCATAATCGTTGTTCCGGACTGTAAATCTATATGTTGCTGTAAAAAGCCGATTTTCACCTGCGAAAACCATTCAATCGTCCCCCCATCAGGAAGCAATTCTCCAGCTAATATACGCAGTAATGTCGATTTCCCTGCTCCGTTGCTCCCTACAAGACCAACATGCTCACCTCGCAGTAATCGAAAGCCAATATTTTGAAAGATTATTTTATCACCATACATATGGGTAAGATTTTCAACTGATAACATACTCATTTTACTCTCTCCTTTTCGCTTTACATCTAAAGCCAAACGAGAGAACAGTACAATAAAAACAATATTCAATTCGCTGAACGCAAAAATGGATAAGGCAAACACACCTTATCCATTACAAATTATTATCGTAAAAAAGGAATAAGGTTCTTTATCTACTGTCTTTCGGTTGGCTTTTACTCAAAAATTGGGCAGACTTCCCCCTTATCAAGCCAAAACCATTTGAAGAACAGTTGATAAAGTCATCTTATCCTTTCACCTCTTTATAAATTATTATTTGTATATAGAATAAACAAAAATCATACATTTATTCTATCATATGCTACATTCTGCAAATTTGTTAAAATTCCTGCTTAGAATCTGTAAAAACCCCTTTCTTTTTAGGGGGGCGAGAGCATCTGGCCATGCATAGAAGCGGTCAGGGCCTTTTTCTGCCACACGCGAAGCTTAAACAAAAGGAGAAAGTAAGTAGCAGGCTCCTTTTTGTCTACCTGGCGGCAATTTCATTTTCTTCCTGAGTCAACATTTGCTTAACAAAAAAATCCTTAACAGTAATTGTATCAAAAACCGTTAAGGAGCAATATTTTATTTCCTCATATAAGGAGCTAATATTTTTAAGATCGCTGTTTTATCTTCTTTTAACTCTTCTGACGTTAACATATCCATCGTTCTAGGACGCGGCAAGTTCACTTTCACTTCTCCAACAATTGTTGATGGTTGCTGCGACAAAATGAAGACACGATCTGATAACAAAATGGCTTCATCTAAGTCATGCGTAACCATAATGATCGTTTGTTTCCCTTTTTGCCATGATTCTAATAACCAGCTATGCACTTCCATTTTTGTAAATGCATCTAATTTTCCAAAGGGCTCATCAAGCAACATAATTGGTTTATCACATAAATACGTACGTAAGAAGCTAACACGCTGCCGCATTCCACCTGATAACGCATCTGGATAATGGTCTGCATATTCATCAAGTCCAAATTGCCTTAATGCTTCCATACCAATTTCTAATCGTTTTCTTTTGGATTGTCCTTCAATTTCTAAAGGCAATACAATATTATGAAGAGCAGAACGCCATGGAAGCAGAAGATCTTGCTGCGGCATGTAGCTAACAAGATCCCGCTTCATAACGGATTGGTCTTCATAAAGTACATCTCCATCATTTGCTTGTTCAATGCCAGCAATAATGTTCAATAACGTACTTTTTCCGCAACCACTTGGTCCAACAAACGAAACAAATTCACCTTCTTGAACTGAGACATTCATATGCTCTAGCACGGTTTTCCCATCAAATGTTTTCGTAACGTCTTTTACTTGTAGTCCGTTCATTTTTCACTTGGAAGGAATTCGTTCGTAAAGGCCGCTTTCACATCAATTTTCTTTTTAATGACTTTATTGTCATATAAGAAATTCATATAATTCGTCCATACTTCTTCCTTCTGTACTCCCCACGCTTTCGCATCATCTTGGTATTTCGTACTTAACCATTTTTGGCTTTCTTGTACTAACTCTTTATTAATGTCTGGTACATTTTTAATTAAAATATCCGCTGATGCTTGCGGTTCTTTAATTGCAAAGTTATAGCCATCTGTTGTTGCTTTCATAAACTTCTTCACAAAATCTTTATCTTGTTTTGCATGTTTTTCACTAGTAATAATAACAGGACTATAATAATCTAGCGCTGGATCTAAATCTTTTAACATAATCGTATTCAGCTCAATGCCTTTTCTTTTTGCTTCAATACCATCCCAGCCATAATAGATCCACTCAAAATCAGCGTCACGGCCAATAGATTTAAAGAAATCCGTTTGTCCAAGTACAACCTTTTGCACTTTATTATAGTCTGCTTGATGCTTATCCATAATTGTTTTTAAAGTAGCTTCTTCAGCTGGTGCTCCCCAACCGCCATATCGTTTTCCTTCAAATGCTTTTGGAGATGTGATGTTATCCTTTTTTAAAGATGCAAATGCCGATGTATTATGTTGAATAACAGCACCGATAGATACGACTGGAATGTCTTCCACTCGCGCTGTTGTTACGTTCTCTTGATAACTTACACCAAAATCAGCTTTTCCTGATGCAACCATTTGTTCAGCAGACGTATTTTCACCTGGCTGAATAATTTCTACATCTAGCCCTTGTTTTTTATAATAGTCTTTCGTCTTTGCTACATATAAACCAGTATGGTTTGTATTCGGAAACCAATCCAATACTACTTTTACTTTCTCCTCTTTACTCTCTTCTTTCTTCCCTGCTGAGCAGCCTGCAAATGTAAATAATAAAGAAGCTGCTAATAACGCTTTTAACCCTTTTTTCATTTTTCTCCGTCCTTTCTGTAAACCCATGGTGCTGTTAGTCTTGCCATAAATTCAACAATAAAATACAAGAGTAGCGTCACACAGGCAATAACAGCAGCGATTCCAAACACACGAGCTGTTAAAAAAGATTTCGTCGCTCTTGTCAGCATAACGCCTAATCCTTCACTTGCCCCAAGCCATTCCCCAATAATGGCTCCCATTACGCTATATGTAACGGCAATTTTTAATCCTGAAAAAAAGTATGGCAGTACTGCTGGAAATTTCACTTTTTGATAGACTTGCCACTTGCTTGCCCGCATTGTTTGCAGCAACTTTAGCATCGCTTTATCTACCGTTTGAAAACCTTCTAAAATACTAAGTGTAATCGGAAAGAAGCATACGAGAATCACAACCATTACTTTTGGCAGCATTCCGTAGCCAAACCAAATAATAAATAACGGTGCGAGTACAACAATCGGAACGGTTTGTGAAATCACTAATAATGGATTAATTAACACACGGAATAATGGAATTACATCCATAATTATTGCAATGCTCGTTCCAAGTATAATTGCAAAAAATAATCCTATGAAAACTTCTTGTAAGGTCTGCACCATATTGGGAAGTAATAAATCTTTCATTTCTATCAGTTCATGTACAATTGCAGAAGGCTTCGGCAAAATCCACGGTTCAATATGGAATATGGAAACAGCGCCTTCCCATATTGCGATGAGAAGGAAAAGCCAAATTGTCGTAATCGCTATGTTAGATCTCTTCTGTTTTTTCATGCTCTTCACGATACTTCCACACTTTTTCATCAATCGTTACGCCTGTGCTTGGACGATAGTGAATTTTAATAGAAGTAATGACTTCTTCTGCCCCATCATCTATGCAAGCTTGCTGCGCACGTTTAATAATATTAAGAAGCTCGTCTAATTCCCCCTCCATCGTCGTTTCCATCGCGCCAACTTCATAGCGCACGCCTGATTGCTGAACAACCTCAATCGCTTTATCTACAACCGCATATACATCTTTATGTTTTGCTTGTGGTACAACAGAAAATGAAACTGTAACTTGCTGTGACATACTAAGTTCCTCCTTTAATTTCATATAAAAAGAAAAGGCTTTCCTGCCCAAAAGCAGGAAAGCCTTATATACAAGTTATCATAGAATAACAGTCGCTACGATTCTTGATACAACTCCCTACGCTGGCATTATCCAGATCAGGTTAAGGGTCGATGTATTGTTACATCCTCTCAGCCATACCGGCTCCCCTGTTTCAATTCGTCTTCATTGTAGCACGTATTATTTTTATGAACAAACAAATTTATTTTTTTCTTCTCAAAAATACTGTCTCAAGTTACTCTTCATATTTTTACACAAAAAAAGGGACCAATGTTATAAAAACATTGGCCTAAACCAACCCTATCAGTCCGGTAACTGGCTAGCATAGTCTTATTTGACCTTAGCTCCTATAGCTTTGCGACCTTGTGTTTCCACAAGTTTGCCTTTCTCGAGAACGAGTTGAACGATATGGGAGTTTTATGAGAATTAAACAATTCTCTGTCCACAGATTACACCATCTAGATTAGTTTGTCCACTTATTTGTACATATAAATATAAAATTTCAAAATAACCCTCTTGTAACATAATGTTAACAAACAGAGTAAATCACGTTTTTAATGTGTTATAATTACAAAAGAGCTAGCCTTTATAAGGGCTAGCTCTTTTTAATCAAACGTTTGTTTAAATATTTATTCAATGATTTCAATACTATATCCTTTCTTCCGCATTCCCATTAGCACTTGCTCAATATGCTCATTATCTTTCGTCTCAAGAGAAAGATGAAGCTGTGCATAACCTGGGAATACTTTCGATCCAATTCTCTCTAAGTGAATGTGAAGAACATTTGCTTCTAAATCGGTGATAATTTGCAATACTTGCTGCAATTGTCCTGGCTTATCTTTAATCATAGTTGAAATATGGACAAATCGTCCTGCTTCCACCATCCCGTGTTCAATAATACGAGAAATAAAATTAACATCAACATTACCGCCACTTATTACAGAGACAATCTTTTTCCCTTGCTCAGGCACTTTTCCATATAACAGCGCTGCTAATGAAGTAGCACCCGATCCTTCTACAAGTAATTTATTACGTTCTAATAACATAAGCATTGTCCGCGCAATCTCCATCTCATCCACACAGAAAATATCATCTACATAACGCTGCACAAGCTGAAAGGTGAGATCACCTGGTCTTTTCACCGCAATTCCATCGGCCATTGTAGGCGTTGATTGTACTGTCACCCTTTGTTTTTCCTGTAAAGATTGTTTCATACTCGGACATGCTAGCGCCTGGACACCATATATTTTCACTGATGGCTTTTGTTCTTTAATCGCCATCGCAACGCCCGCAATTAAGCCACCGCCTCCAATCGGACAAATGACCGCGTCAACATCATCAAGCTGATGCAAAATTTCTAATCCAACTGTTCCTTGTCCAGCAATCACATGCTCATCATCAAATGGATGGACAAATGTCGCTCCAGTTCGCTCTCTTAAATCAAGCGCATAAGCCAGTGCTTCATCAAATACATTTCCTTGCAATTCGATATTCGCTCCGTAACGCTTTGTTGCAAGCACCTTACTAAGCGGCGCTCCTTTTGGCATAACAATGGTACATGGAATCCCGAGCATATTACTAGAATAAGCAACACCTTGCGCATGATTACCAGCCGATGCTGCCACAACTCCTTTTTGCAATTCTTCTTTACTAAGTGAAGTCATTTTATTATAAGAACCACGCACCTTAAAGGAACCCGTCTTTTGCAAATTCTCAAGCTTTAAATAGATTTCATTATGAGCGAGCTCACTAAATGTACTAGAATAATCTAACGGTGTCGTATGGACAATGCCTTTCATTTTTTCATGAGCGGCTATAATCGTTTGTAACGTAATCATGTTGTCGCCTCCGAAACAGTATATTCATACACTTTAGTTTCAAACGGCGCAATTTGTTTTATACAAAAAAGAACAATTTCTACACATAAGAAATCGTTCTTTTCATCTATCAACTCATTATTTTTTTACTAACTCCGCTAATTTTTTCGTACTCTCATAAGGAGAATCCGCTAAACTTATCGCTGAAATCACGGAAACACCATCTGCCCCTGCTTCCACGACAGAAGCAGCATTTTCAATTGTAATACCACCAATACCGACAATCGGAATTTCAATACCACTTTCACGAAAAACACGTAATCCTGCCGTTCCTTGTACTGCTTTTGCATCTTTTTTCGTGTTTGTTTGAAAAATCGGTCCTACTCCTAAATAATCCGCACCATTTTCAATCGCAAAACGAGCTTCTTCTATTGTATGAGCGGATACACCAATGATTTTATCACCCATTTTTTCACGTACGATCTGAATGTTTTCATCATCTTGCCCAACATGAATACCATCTGCATCTAACGCTAGTGCGAATTCCACATCATCATTTACGATAAACGGAACATTGTATTCTTTGCACAAAGATTGCAACTGTCTTGCAAATGCATATCGGTTTCCCCCTGTTAACGCTCCGTCACCTTTTTCACGATACTGAAAAAGTGTAACTCCGCCATCAAGCGCTTCTTTCATAACTTGTAATGGATCTTTATGGCAATTGTTGCTGCCCATAATAAAATACACTTTTAATAACTCAGACATGTGTTGCTTATCGATACGTGCCATTTCTCTCACCTCTTCTTAACGAACTTCTTCAACATTTCCATATTGTTCAACGTCTTCTGCAGTAACATTTGCTAACTGATTTAGAAATTCAATTTGGAAACTTCCGGGTCCTTGTTCAACTGTTTTACTTGCCGCAATTTCTGCCGCTACACCGTAAAATGTTACCGCCGCAACAGCTGCTTTTACATAATCTTTTTCAACTGCTGTAAATGCTCCGATAACAGATGTTAACAAACAACCCGTTCCTGTTACTTTCGTTAAAATCGGATGACCGTTACGAAGAATGAACGTTCTTTCTCCGTCTGTTATCACGTCTTCTTTTCCTGTAATAACAATAACAGTATTGAGCTGCTTAGATGCGTGTTTCGCAACTGACACAACATCACCATTTCCTTCCCCTGCATCAACGCCTTTAATCTCCCATTTCTCATCAATCACATTTGCTATTTCTGCTGCATTGCCACGGATAATTGCTAGCTTTACTTCACTTGGAATATAACTTGCCACTTCTGTTCGATACGAAGTGGCCCCAGCACCGACAGGATCAAATACAACTGGTACATTGTGCATATTTGCTGACTTTCCAGCAATAAGCATCGCCTCTACTTCTTCTTGGCGAAGTGTTCCCATATTTAACACGAGCGCTCCCGCAATACTTGCCATTTCAGCTACTTCTTCTTTCGCATATGCCATCACTGGCGAAGCACCTAATGCCAGTAATCCATTGGCAGTAAAATTTGTCACAACGACATTTGTAATATTATGAACGAGCGGATTTCTTTCTCGTACTGTCTCAACTACTTGTGCAATTTCTTTCATTTTCATATGTATCTCTCCTTTTTTTCATGGGAGATATAGCAAAAAAGACACTTTTGCGCATGCAAAGTGTCTTCATAATGTGCTCTTACACTCTCCCTACGCTGGCATTACCCAACAGGTTCAAATGGTCAACGACGGATTAGCCGTACTCTCAGTTTGCATCCGCAAACTCCCATGTATTTTCTTATTCATTTACTTCAGAGTCTACTCTGATTCTATTGAAATAACAAGTTGAAAAAAAGATGTAAATACAAACTGAAAAAAAATAAAAAAAGCTCTTTTTTTAGGTGGACGAGAGCAACTGACCATGCATAGTAGCGGTCAGG
>NZ_JBALLY010000041.1:42296-59060 GCF_036963045.1 Bacillus sp. JJ864
CGGTCAGGGCCTTTTTCTACCACATGCGAGCAAACTAGTCCAAAATGTAACGTTTATATTTCATAACAACGGATGTGAATCTTCGGAATAACTGAATCCGAAATGGATGTGTGCTATAGTTAACTTACGGAAATTGAAAGGATGTTTGAAATATGGCAAAAAGTGTTGTAATTGCTGAAAAACCTTCTGTTGCACGTGATATTGCGCGTGTATTGAAGTGTGATAAAAAAGGAAATGGTTATCTTGAAGGCAGTAAATATATTGTTACGTGGGCTCTAGGCCATCTCGTTACATTAGCAGATCCAGAAAGTTATGATGTGAAGTATAAAACGTGGAATTTAGAAGATCTCCCAATGCTACCGGAACGCTTAAAATTAACCGTGATTAAGCAAACTGGCAAACAATTTAATACTGTGAAAAATCAGCTAACTCGAAATGATGTAAATGAAATTATCGTAGCTACAGATGCAGGACGCGAAGGAGAATTAGTAGCTCGTTGGATTATTGATAAAGTGAGAATTAATAAACCTATTAAACGTCTATGGATTTCATCTGTTACCGATAAAGCGATCAAAGACGGCTTCGCCAACTTGAAGCCTGGTAAAGCATACGACAATTTATACGCTTCAGCTGTTGCTCGTTCAGAAGCTGACTGGTATATCGGCCTTAATGCAACACGTGCATTAACGACAAGATTCAACGCGCAATTGAACTGCGGTCGTGTTCAAACACCTACTGTAGCGATTATTGCAGGACGTGAGGACGAAATTAAAAACTTCAAAGCACAAACATACTACGGTATTGAAGCACAAACAACAGAGAAGTTAAAGCTCACTTGGCAAGATGCGAAAGGCAATAGCCGCAGCTTCGATAAAGAAAAAATTGATGCGATTGTGAAAAAATTAGGAAAGCAAAATGCGACTGTAGTAGAAATTGAGAAAAAACCTAAGAAGTCGTTTGCTCCTGGTCTTTATGACTTAACAGAGTTACAACGTGATGCAAATAAAATCTTTGGTTATTCTGCAAAAGAAACGTTAAATATTATGCAGAAACTGTATGAACAGCACAAAGTATTAACATATCCGCGTACAGATTCGCGTTATATCTCATCTGACATCGTTGGAACACTTCCAGAACGTCTGAAAGCTTGCGGAGTAGGTGAGTATCGTTCTTTAGCTAATAAAGTCTTAACGAAACCAATCAAAGCTTCCAAATCCTTTGTTGATGATAGTAAAGTAAGCGATCACCATGCCATCATTCCAACAGAAAGCTATGTAAACTTCTCAGCTTTCACAGATAAAGAGCGCAAAATTTACGATTTAGTTGTAACACGTTTCTTAGCAGTTTTATTCCCTGCCTTCGAATACGAGCAACTAACGTTACGTGCAAAGATCGGTGATGAAAACTTCGTCGCACGCGGCAAAACAATTGTGAATTCTGGCTGGAAAGAAGTATATGAAAATCGCTTTGAAGATGACGATGCAGTAGACGATTTAAAAGAACAAATTTTACCTCGCATTGAAAAAGGCGATACATTAAACGTGAAACTAATTGCAGGGACATCTGGTCAAACAAAGCCACCTGCACGCTTTAATGAAGCGACATTACTTTCAGCAATGGAAAACCCAACAAAGTACATGGGCACGCAAAACAAACAGCTTGCAGACACATTAAAATCAACGGGCGGACTAGGTACAGTTGCTACACGCGCTGACATTATTGATAAATTGTTCAATTCGTTCTTAATTGAAAAACGCGGCAAAGACATTCACATTACATCAAAAGGCCGTCAATTACTGGATTTAGTACCAGAAGAGTTAAAATCCCCTACACTAACTGCTGAGTGGGAGCAAAAACTTGAGGCCATTGCAAAAGGCAAATTGAAAAAAGAAGTATTTATTTCAGAAATGAAAAACTACACAAAAGAAATTGTTTCTGAAATTAAATCAAGCGATAAAAAATATAAGCACGACAACATTTCTACAAAAACTTGCCCAGACTGCGGCAAACCAATGCTAGAAGTAAACGGTAAAAAAGGAAAAATGCTTGTATGCCAAGATCGTGAATGCGGTCATCGTAAAAATGTATCCCGCACGACAAACGCACGCTGCCCGCAATGTAAGAAAAAACTAGAACTTCGCGGTGAAGGAGAAGGCCAAATCTTCGCATGTAAATGCGGCTATCGTGAGAAGCTTTCTACATTCCAAGAACGTCGTAAAAAAGAATCAGGTAACAAAGCAGATAAACGTGCCGTTCAAAAATACATGAAACAGCAACAACAGCAAGAAGAACCTCTGAATAATGCATTAGCAGAAGCATTAAAGAAATTGAAGTTTGATTAAAGGAGTTGGCTTGCCAACTCCTTTTTCCATGCCTGCTAATATATCGACCGCTTTTTAAAATATATCGGCGCTTCGACATAACATAAAGATCCCTCGACGACTTTCGACATAACTCTTCATAAACAAAAGGGTTCCTACCAACAGGCAGGAACCCTTTGTTATTAATGAATCAACTTACTTCCTTTTGCATTTTCTACAAACTTTTCGCTCGACTTATTAATTGGCTTTTTCAAGGCCAGTGCAATAACGAGCATCACACCAACCCATACGCAAAGTACGAGAAGATCTTTCCACACAACACCCCACATCATGCCGCCAACTGTCTCACGAATAATACGAATCGCATACGTGAATGGCAAGAATGGATAAATTGCTTGGAAGAATTTTGGCGTCATTTGAATTGGGAATGTTCCACCTGAACCAGCAACTTGTAATACAAGTAACACGATTGCCATGGATTTACCGATGTTTCCAAATACAGAAACAAGTGAGTATACGATACAAACGAACACTCCAGCAATGAACATGCTAAATAGGACAAACCAGAATTTATCAACTACATAAGTGCCCAATAAGAATATATCTCCCACTGCTACGATAAATGCCTGAGCAAGACCGACCGTTAAGAATGTTAAGAAACGGCCGAAGTAAATTTGATAGCTTTTATACTCCGCATCTTCCTCATGTACTTCTACTGTTAATAATGACACCATGAGCAATGCTCCTACCCATAATGCTAACACTGTGTAGAACGGCGACATTGCTGAACCATAGTTTGGAATTGGGAATAATTTATTCTCCTTTAGATTTACTGGATTTGCGAAATAATCACTTTGTTTTTCAACATCATGCTTTAACAAACGAATGATGTCTTTTAAATCTTCTTGTGATTCAAATTCGCGGATTTTATTCGCAATTTCTTTAATCTTCTTCTCAGCTTCAGGAAGTTCTGCTTTTACTTTAGCTACGTCCTCTTTGCCAAGAGTTAATCCTTTAGATGCATCCTCTAACAATTTTTTCACATCAGGTAGACTTTCATTGGCTGTATTTAAAACATCTGCTGCATTTTTGTTCATTCTTTTCGTTTTCGCAATTGCATCGTTGAAACTTGGGACAATTTCAGAGTCATAGCGTGCTAAGATATCACCTAATATGTTGGATGCATCTTTAGCTGCTGCATTTATATCATCTATATCATCTTTTGATGGTAGCTTCCCGCTATTAATGACATCAAGCACCTTATTTATTTTATTAATCCCCTTTTGCATTTTTCCTTTTGCATCATTTAACTGTGCTACAGTCTCAGGAATATTTGTTGTTTTCCCTGCATCACCAGCAAGCTTATCCGCGCTATTTAATACAGGGATAATTCCGTCAATCAGATTAATTCCCTTTTGAAGCTGAGATTGAGTGTCGTATAATCCTTGTTTTGCCGGTTCTAGATTTACGTTACCATTTATGCCATTATCAACTATATTTATTAAATCATTTGTAACGTTAATAACATTATTTGTATCCTTCTCAACATCTTTTGCTAAACTATCGATTTGATTTAATGTATTTTCAATGGACGGCTTATTCTTATTGAGATCGTTTGCTGCTTCTGTTACTGCTTTTGCCTTATCTTTGATAATAGTAACTGTGGTTTTAAGATCCTCTAATTTTTTCACACCTTCATCTTTATTAGGTTGATTAGAATCCTGTAAGTTTTTAATGGCTATATCAATCTGGTCGATAGCTCCTGCTGATAATTGTTGAATTCCTTCACTAAACGGTTTGATAGCTTCCGCAGTTGCATCACCTATATTCAAAACTTTTCTTGCCTTATCTGTATAACCCGGAATCTGTTGCGAAACGTCCTTTACTCTATTTGTTGCACTTTGTGCGGATTTTATCTGGCCTTTAACCGTTTCCTTATTTACATTTGCCAATGGACCTGCAAAGTAATCTGAAATTTGTATTCCACCATCGACAGCCTTTTTCGCATACGTTAAGTCTCTCTTAATCGCCGCTGGTGCCTCTTCTAGCGTTTGATCATTTGCTGCAAAGAACGAATCTAAATCCTTCGACATCTGCTGACCATCTTGAATAATGCTTTCAACCTTTGGCAATGTATCTTGTGCTGTCGTTACAAGACCTTGTGCTTTATCAGCATCTGTTAATGCTGTATCCACCACTTTATTGATTTCTGGAATTTGTGCTTCTAGTTTGAAAACGAGATCCTTTATCTTTTCAATACTTGGTAAATTTGTTTCTAAGTCAATTCCAAGCTCATTAAAGATTTGAAAAATCTCACCATTTGCTGTTTTGACAAAGTTTTTGCCTATTTCTTCAACAATACCAGACGCACCTTTTGAAGTAATTTTTGGTGCAATGGCATTTACCTTTTCGTTCACATAATATTGAATTTCTGGTTTTTGCGGATTCTCATCCAATACCGTTGCGATTTTTTCTGAGAAGTCTTTTGGAATGGTAATACTTGCATAGTAATCACCATGCTTCACACCATGTATAGCTTCCTTCTCATCAACAAATTTCCAACCGAGATTCTTATCCTTTTTTAAGGAATCGACAACTTCTTTTCCTATATTAATGTCTTTCCCTCGTATATTTGCACCTTTATCTTCATTAGATACTGCAATGGGAACGTCTTTCGTATTCCCATAAGGGTCCCACGAGGCTTTAATATTAAACCAAGCATAGAGCGATGGTAAAATGGTAAGCCCTATGATGATCACAATTGCAGCCCAGTGCCTTGCTACATTCCTTATGTCTGTCGTATATATACGCCATATTTGTTTCATATTATTAATCACCTAATCATATGTTTTTTCTTTTTCCCAAATTCATACATACATTTCGCCATTATAACATTGTTTTTAGAAAAATTTAACTGAAACGATGTATATGTAGTTCATCACCAAAAGACAGGAATGCTATATAGATGTACACTCCACTCCGAGTGGACGCTTTCCGCGGGCGAGAGCGAGCCTCCTCGGCAAGCCTGCGGGGTCTCACTTTCCTCGCTATTCCCGCAGGAGTCGCCACTCTCCGTTCCGTGTATTAAAAATAATTCATTTTCAAAAAATCAATCCTATGTTACGGTGATGAACCGTATACGTTCCTAAAAAACTGTACACATCATTATATGATAACTTTAATGAAATATACAAACAAAATGACCGTTTTGGTTTTACGTTCAATATTGAAGATTATATATTAAATGTAATAAAAAAGGCAACCACTCCGTATTTTGCACGGTGGTTGCCTTTTCATTACATGTTAATTTGAACTTCAACACCAAAATGATCCGATATTACTTCACGGTTTATCCCATTAAAAATCACTTTGGAAGAAGTAACTTGTACAGGTTGATTACTTAAAATAAGATCGATACGTAAATTTTGCTTATTCTCATCCCATCCAGCAATCTTTCCTTGCACAGTTGTTCCTTCGTCTTTTCGTTCTGCTAATTGATATGTGTCATATAAGCCTTTTTGCATAAGATAGTCATAGCCCTCATTTTGCAAACGCGCATTGTTATTGAAGTCACCCATTAAGAACGACAATTCGTTATTCTCTACACGGTGCAATAAACGACCGACTTGCTTCTGAAATGGTTCTTCTTCATCGTTCCACCAGCCAAGGTGACAAGAGTAAAATGTCACCGGCTGATTGTAATAAGAAACCGTAACGCTTACAATTTTTCGTGTTTTCCAGTACGTCGTGTCGGTACTATCTGATACGAAAAATGAATCGCTCTTTCTAATAGAATGCTTTGTTAAAATGGCTAAACCTTCTTCATACACATCGTATCCAATATGAGCAAAGTCCCATACAACGTCATATTTTGCCGCGCCAAGCTTTTCTAACTCCGCTTGTAATAAGCGGACAAAATTATCTTCTTTCATATTTCCAGATACATCTCTAGCCGCAATCGACTGACTTACCTCTTGCAATGCGATGACATCATAGTCATTTTCCTGAATCGTTTTTGCTAAATAATGAATCTTTGCAAGCTGCTCATCTTCTTGCCACGAATGACAATTTAATGTTAATAATTTCATTTGTTATATCCCTAAAATATCTTGAATATCTGATTTCAACACGTCAGCTTTTGGACCATATACAGCTTGTACACCTTTATCTTTTACAATTAATCCAAGTGCTCCGTTCTTCTTCCACTCTGCTTCTTTTGCAACAATATCTAAGTCTTTTACTGTCACACGTAAACGTGTCATACATGCATCTACATCAGCAATGTTGTCTTTCCCGCCTAACAACGCGATAACTACTGTTGCTAATGAGCCTTCTTTTACACTTGCTGCTACTTCTTCAGTACCATCTTCATTCTCAATGTAGTTACCAGCACGTCCTGGTGTTGGTAAGTTGAACTTTTTAATTAAGAAGTTGAAGATTGTAAAGTTTAATCCAAAGAAGATCGCTGATACAACAAAGAAGTTAATAAGATCTCTTGTTAATCCAGCCTTTACAATCATTGGTGTACGAGTTAATAACTCAATAAAACCAAATGCATGAACGCGTAGATTAATAATATCTGCTAATGCGAATGCTACACCAGTGATAATTGCATACACAACATATAATACTGGAGCGACAAACATAAACATAAATTCAATCGGCTCTGTAACCCCAGTTAAAAATACTGCTAATGCTGCTGAGAAGAACATTGGTTTATATTTATGACGTTTTTCTACATCTACGTTGCGGTACATTGCAAATGCGATACCAATTAGTGATGCAGTTGAACCGATAACTTGTCCTACTTTGAAACGTGCAGGAACAACGCTATTTAATAAGTCATGATATGCATTCATATCACCTTTAGTAATTAAGTTATTTAAGTCTGTAATCCATGCAAGCCATAATGGATCTTGTCCCGCTACAACTTGTCCTGCCTTAGCACCTGTTAAGATTGTGTACGATCCGCCAAGCGCTGTATAGTTCATTGGAATCGTTAACATATGATGCAGTCCAAATGGTAATAATAAACGTTCTAATGTTCCGTATACAAACGGCGCAACAATTGGTGCGCTATCTTTCGAAGCTGCAATCCAGCGTCCAAATTCGTTTAATCCACTTTGAATGAATGGCCATACGAATGATAAAATAATAGCAGTGATTGTAGAACCAACGATTACTACAAATGGTACGAAACGTTTTCCGTTAAAGAAAGCTAATGCTTGTGGTAATTTATTATAGTTATAATATTTATTGTATAGCGTAGCTCCTAAGAAACCTGAAATAATACCTACGAAAACTCCCATGTTAAGTGCTGGTGCACCAAGAACAGAAGTAAAATAATCTTTTACAAGTAAATCTCCTGCTAATAAAGAAGAGACTTTCGCTTTTGAATCCACTAACATTGCAGCGTTTACACCAAAAATTGCTCCTGTAATTCGGTTAGTTAATATGAATGCTAACAATGCTGCAAACGCACCGCCTGCACGATCCTTTGCCCAAGATCCCCCAATTGCTACAGCGAATAAAATGTGTAAGTTTACAATAATTGCCCAACCGATATCTTCCATAACTCTAGCAATCGTTTGTACTGCAGTTACATCCCCAGCAGACATACCGATTAGTTTACCAATGGAAATCATTAAACCAGCAGCCGGCATAACCGCAACTACTACTAGTAAAGCTTTTCCAAACTTTTGCCAAAAATCAAAAGATGCAAGCTTCTTCATTTTTTTGTTCCTCCTTTTTCTAACTTAGTCCCTCATGTATAAATAATAATTGCTTATCCCCATGCGAAAACGTTTTTTACGCAATCGTTTTCATAAATCTATTTTAATAAAAGCGTTTTCATATTGCAATAATAATTTTATAAAAAATGCTAATTTTTATATAAAAAAAGATGCTATATAAGCATCTTTCTCTATTATTTAACACGATAAATCCTTGTTTCAAATGGTTGTAAAGTAATCGTTGTCACTGCATTATGAGCTTCTACTTCATAGTTATTTAAAAGCAAACGGTTGCATTCTAACTCGAATGAAGTCTCTTCATATACCGCTTCACTCTTCGATATATTGCTAATTACAACAACTTTTTCATCACGTAACGTACGTGTATACGCATAAATTTCTGGATGATCTTCTAAAAGTAAATCGTACGTTCCATACGTAAACACTTCATGTTCTTTTTTCAGTGCAACCATCTTTTTATAGAAATTCAAAATAGAATTTGCGTCTGTTTGCTGCACGTCTACATTAATTTCTTTATAATTTGGGTTCATGCCAAACCAAGGCTTACCTGTTGTAAAACCAGCATTTTCTTCGCTATTCCACTGCATCGGTGTACGTGAGTTATCGCGGCAAGATGCCCAAATAATCTCCATAATTTCTTGATGGGGTACTCCCTCTTCAATCTTTTGACGATATAAGTTCTTAATCGCCACATCGTCATAATCTTCAATACGCGGGAACTGAACATTCGTCATCCCGATTTCTTGACCTTGATAAATGAACGGTGTGCCCTGCATAAAGAAATACATCGCTCCTAAAGCTGTTGCACTTTCGCGCCAATATTGTTTATCATCGCCCCAAGTAGAGACAATACGAGGTTTATCATGATTTTCAATATACAGCGCATTCCATCCTTTATTCTCCAAACCTTTTTGCCACTTCGTTAACACTTTTTTAAGCCCTACAACATCAAGTTCTTTTTTCTTTTCTGCATCCCATAAGCTTAAATGCTCAAATTGGAATACCATATTGAACTTCCCTTGCTCTTCTCCAACCCAAAGCTCAGCATCTTCAATTTTCACGCCATTTGCTTCGCCGACAGTCATAATATCATACTTAGCAAACGTATTTGCCTTTAACTCTTCTAAAAGCGGCTGAATGCCATTCATATTCATATGTTTATCGAAAGAAGGTACATACTTTAACCCTTTCGGATTCGGCATATCCTTGAATCCTTCTTCCTTCTTAATGTGACTAATCGCATCAACACGGAAGCCATCAATTCCTTTATCAAGCCACCAATTCACTGTGTCATATAAGACTTGGCGTACTTCTTCATTTTCCCAGTTTAAATCTGGTTGCTTACGTGAGAACAGATGTAAGTAATATTGGTTTGTTGTTTCATCATACTCCCAAGCAGATCCGTTAAAAATACTTTCCCAGTTATTCGGTTCTTTTCCATCTTTCCCATCGTGCCATATATACCAATCACGCTTTGGATTATCCTTAGAAGAACGCGATTCAATAAACCATGGATGCTCATCACTTGAATGATTAATAACGAGATCAATAATCAACTTCATATCACGTTTATGCACTTCTGCTAATAATTCATCAAAATCAGCCATCGTACCAAATTCGTCCATAATATCTTGATAATCACTAATATCATAGCCGTTATCATCGTTTGGCGATTTATACATTGGACAAATCCAAATTACATCAATGCCCAGATCTTTTAAATAGTCTAACTTTGAGATCATTCCTTGCAGATCTCCGATACCATCACCATTTGAATCCATAAAACTGCGCGGATAAATTTGATAAGCTACCGCTTCTTTCCACCACGTTTTGTTCATAACTCCTTCTCTCCTTTTTGCACAAGTTTATGCAAACGTTTTCGTAATACTATCATAACAAAATATAAAGAGTTTGTAACGATAAATTTTACATTATTACTAAATATATATATGTGTGATTAGTCTTAAACAAAATGAAACTTTTATCCCGCTATAAAGTCCTCATATTTAATAACGCGAAAAAAGTCCTTTATACACATATATAAATGCAAATTGAAAAACCGACATAAAAAACCCCCTTTTCTTTTTTAGGGGGGCGAGAGCGTCTGGCCGCGCGTAGGAGCGGTCAGGGCCTTTTCCTGCCACATGCCAGGTTTGAAACAAATGGATCAAGAGGCAAGTAGCGGGCATGTTGTATTCTGCATAGTAGCAATTTGTGTGTTAAAAAATTAAAGTGGTTTTATATATTAATAATATTAATAATTAACCTTATTAATATTACTTCCCAGTTCTTTACGATTCATTATTTTTCACATCGAACTTTCTTCAAAATAAGCTGGATCATGTATTGTAATTTTTTTATCTAAAATTGTGACGATACAATCATTTTTTAGTTGCTTTAATACTCCACTAACTGTCTCCCGAGATGTCCCGGATATTTTAGAAATTTCAATTGTTGTGAGAGGACATGAAATTAAAATTTCTTTTCCTGCTTCTTCTCCTAAATCGTTCATCAAGTAACCTAATGTTTGTATGACGCGATCTTGGGCATTTGGAATGGTAATGTTTTGGACACGCTTTTCATTTATTTTCAATATAGAAGACAGCTCCTGAACAATATACATGAGCTGCTTTTGGTTTGCCTTCACCATATCCTCAAAAATAGAAGTGGGAATATAGTACACATCGACGTCCGTCATTGCGATAGCCGTATAATTATATGACGCATCTGTAAACATACCGCAATAAGGAAAAATAGAAAAACGCTTTATGTAATCTTCATATAACAAATTTCCACTTTGATTCACTCGTTCTAATTTCACAAATCCATCTAGCATAAAGTAAATTCTTTCTCTTGAATCACCTTCTAAAAATAAAAATTGGCCCTTTTTATAGGTTCGCCAATAAACAAATTGTGCTAGACTTTCCAATTTCTTATTTGATAGATTAGCAAATAGTTCAAATTGCTTTAAGTCTTCCACTATATTTCGTCTTTGCATGAAATGTCCTCTCTCTTTCTATAAAGTGAAACTTTCGTCAGCTGGGGATTCTTCATCCTCCATCTATTTTTTTCGCTTCTCTTTGAATCTTGAGGTGAGGGTTCCCGTAAATAGCGGGAGTCATGTAACGTAAAGAAAGCGCCTTCAAAAATTATCTTATCATAATAAAACAGTAAATTTTTCCTTTATGAATGAATACTTTATGAACTTACTTGTATAGAAAAAGAATGAAGCCTGTCACTTCATTCTTTTTCTGTACAAATATTGATAGATTTCACTTGGAAATGATAGTACCCGCATTTTCTTCTAACGCTTCATATACCTTTTCCAATGAAGTAATAATCGTTTTTCGTTTTGAATCTGTATTCACAAAATTAATGGCTGCTTGAATTTTCGGAAGCATACTTCCAGGTGCAAATTGATTTTCTTGTATATATTGTTCTAGCTCAGCAACTGTAACATTCTCTAGTTTCTTCTGATCTGGTGTATTGAAGTTTACATACACATAATCAACTGCAGTTAAAATAACGAGAATATCAGCATCTACTAATTCAGCTAATTTTTGAGCAGCAAAATCTTTATCGATAACAGCCTCTGTTCCTATTAATCCATCTTTCGAATCAATAACTGGGATACCCCCGCCTCCAACAGCAATGACAATATCACCGTCCTCCACCAATGCATTAATCACTTTATGTTCGTGAATGCTTACCGGTTTTGGTGATGGTACAACACGTCGCCAGCCACGTCCTGCATCTTCTTTAAATGCAGCTTTTGTTGTCTCCATTAACTTCCGTGCTTCTTCTTCTGTATAAAATGGACCGATTGGTTTTGTTGGATTTTCGAACGCCTCGTCCTTTTCATCCACCTCAACCCGGGTGATCACCGTTACTACATCTTTTTCGATACCCCGCTTTTTCAAAGCCTTTTCAATTGCATTTTCCATCCAATACCCGATCATTCCTTGGGTCATTGCACCGCAAGTATCTAGTGGCATGGCAGGTGTTTTTTCTGTTTCTGCTGCTTTTTGCTGCAATAAAATGTTCCCTACTTGCGGACCATTTCCATGTGCAATGACAATATCTACATTATTTTCTATAATTGCAACGAGTTGTTCTGCCGTTCTTTCTAGCGCTTCCTGTTGCGCCTTTGCAGTAGCATCTCCAGATTGTATTGCGTTTCCTCCTAGTGCAACGACGATTTTTTTTCTTGTCATCTTTTAACCCTCCAATTCCTTTTCACAAGAGTTTTTTACTTTCATCCGAGAGAAGTTTCCCACTTCTAAACATGAAGGTACGACAGCATCAGTGAAGGTGGGAGATAAAATTCGGTTTGGCGTAGCCAAAGGATTTCTGATAAACTAGACATATGAAGTTCTTTAATAACTTGATATATACAGTTGCAGGAAGAAAACAAAGTGCGAAAACCAAGCCGTTCGGTTCCTGCGTAAAATATCAACCGTAAAAAAGAACGTCCAAGCGTTGGACATCTAGGGGTGGAATAACCCGAAGTAACGCTCAGGGAGACGAAAGGTTGCTTTCGTCGTGGAACTGAGAAACCCTCACCTCGAAGCAAAGCGTAGGTGGCGGGTAGTTCACAGAGTAATACTACCTGTAGCCAATTGATAAATTGCAAACAGTGCTAAAGCTCCAATGACTATCGAGGAGATAAGCTCGACACGAGTAAATATTTGTTTTGGATTTGTTTGCTTTTGAACTTTGTAAAAGATAAAAATTCCCGGTGCATATAGTGTCATAGTCAGCAATAAATATTCTAAACCAGCTGCATAAATTAACCAAATCCCATACGTACTCGCAACTAAACCAATGACAATATTTTTTGTTCGATCTTTCTCTTGAGACTGCAAACTATACTTAAATTGATAGAAAGCTGAAAAAGCATACGGAACTAAAATTGCCGAAGAAGCGAGCGAAAACGCAAAATGATAAGCTTGATCTGAAACAACAAATGTTAACAAGAAAATTTGAATCAGACCATTTGTTAACCATAATGAATTAACAGGAGCCTTATTTTTATTTTCCTTCGCAAACCATTTTGGAAATACGCCGTCTTTCGCAGCCAAGTAAGGAATTTCAGATGCTAGTAACGTCCACCCTAACCAAGCACCTAATACAGAAATAATTAAACCTAAATTAATAAAGATAGCTCCCCATTTTCCGACAACGCTTTCAAATAAATATGCCATTGCTGGACTTTTCAAATTTGCAACATCAGCCTGCTTCATAATCCCTAATGATAATAGTGTTAAAAGAATGTAAATAATGAGAGTTCCTATTAATCCAATAACAGTTGCTTTCCCAACATCACTTCGACTTTTTGCACGACTTGATAAGACGACAGCTCCTTCTACCCCAATAAATACCCAAAGTGTTACAAGCATTGTACTTTTAACTTGGCTTCCTACATCCGCCCAAGAAAAAGTAGCACCCTGTCCCCAAAATCCATCTAAGAAAACATCAATATGAAAAGCGAATATCCCTACAACAATAAATACAAAGACAGGTACTAACTTTGCAATTGTTGTTACTAAATTCACAAGCGCTGCTGATTGTACACCGCGTAAAATCAACATATGAACACACCATAGCAATACACTCGCTCCAATAATTGATGCTACATTTTGTCCACCTTCAAAAATCGGAAAAAAATAACCTAGTGAAGAAAATAATAACGTACCGTAAGCTACATTTCCGAGCCACGCGGATAACCAATATCCCCAAGCACTATTAAACCCCATAAAATTACCAAATCCCGCTTTGGCATAACTAAAAATTCCACCATCTAAATCGGGTCTTTTCAATGTTAAATTTTGAAACGACAATCCAAGTGAAACCATTCCGATACCTGTTATAATCCAACCAATAATAATTGCCCCTGCACCTGCACCCTTTGCCATATCACTTGCTAAGTTAAATGCTCCGCCACCGATCATGGAGCCTACAACAAGCGCGGTCAAAGTAAACAGTCCTAATTTTTTTTCTTCCCCCATTACACTCACCTCTCTTTTATCAGATAGGAATATTTAATAACAGTGAATGATTGTAGCGAAACTTCTATTAATAGAGGGATAAAGAAGGAGGAATCTCCTCCTTCTTTATTCCATATTTCCTAAAGTAGCTGCCATAACCGCTTTAATTGTATGCATTCTATTTTCCGCTTGATCAAATACTTTTGAATGCTTACTGCGGAATACTTCGTCACTTACCTCCATTTCTTTTATGCCATATTTTTCATATATTTCCTCTCCGTACAATGTTTCTACATCATGAAATGCAGGTAAACAATGTAAGAAAATCATATTTTCATTTCCGGTCTTTTTAATCATTTCCATGTTCACTTGATATGGAGTAAGAAGTTCAATACGTTCAGCAAATTTATCTTCTTCGCCCATAGATACCCATACATCTGTATAGATAACATCCGCACCGGCAACAGCTTCTTCCACGTTACTCGTTACCATGACCCGGTCACTATATTTTTTAGCTGTATCAATGACTTCTTGTGCTGGGAATAGTGATTCTGGGGTACAAATGCGTACTTCCATTCCGACAATTGAACCGCCAACTAACAAGCTATTCGCCACATTGTTACGTCCATCTCCAACATAAACGAGCGTAACATCCTTTACTTTTCCAAGATGCTCTTTTATTGTTAACAAATCGGCAAGAGTTTGTGTCGGATGCCACATATCTGTTAAGCCGTTCCATACTGGTACACCTGAATTGTTCGCTAGACATTCTACTGTTTCATGAGAAAATCCACGGAATTCAATACCGTCAAACATACGTCCTAACACTTTTGCTGTATCTTCAACCGATTCTTTCTTCCCTAGCTGAATATCATTTTTGCCTAAGTATTCAGGATTTGCCCCTAAATCTGTACATGCCACTGTAAATGCACAACGGGTACGAGTTGAAGTTTTTTCAAATAAAAGGGCAACATTTTTATCTTCTAAATAATGATGCGGGATACCATTTTTCTTTTTCTCTTTTAATTCTGCAGCTAAATCAAGAAGATATAACAATTCTTCTTCTGTAAAATCTTTTTCCGCAAGAAAACTTCTTCCTTTTAAGTTTGGTTTTGTCATCATCATGATTCATCCCTACTTTCCCTGTATTTGGATTAAATATCTTTTCGAACAATTGGCATACTCATGCAACGTGGACCCCCACGGCCGCGAGACAATTCCGAGCTTAATACTTCCACAACCTCTACACCATGCTCTCGTAATAAAGCATTTGATACATAGTTGCGATCATATGTAACAACTACACCCGGTGCAATTGCTAATGTATTGGATCCATCGTTCCATTGTTCACGAGCAGAAGCAATCGCATCTCCTCCTCCGCAAGGAATAAGAACTAATTCACTCAAACCTAGCGCTTCTTTTAAAGCCTGAGTTAAAGATGTACGGTGAGTAATTTTGAGAACTTCTTCACTCTCTCCTTTTTCCAAAATGTAAATATTCATATTACCTTTTGGATCTTGAATAGCTGGATGAATTGTAAATTTATCATAATCAACCATTGTAAACACTGTATCTAAATGCATAAACGCACGACATTTTGGAATCTCTATTGCTAGTACTTTCTTAATCTTATTTTGACGACTAAATAAATTTTTCGCTAAGCGTTCAATTGCTTTAGCTGATGACCTAGCCGATACGCCAATCGCAATTGTTTCTTCATTTAAGATAAGCTCATCGCCGCCTTCAATTGGAAACTCATAATCACGATCTAACCAAACTGGTACATTGTGACTCGCAAAGCGCGGATGATGTTTAATGATATATTCCATAAACAATGATTCACGTCTCCGTGCTGGTTCTCTCATTTTGTTAATTGTTAAACCGCCACCTATACTAGCTGCTGGGTCACGAGTAAAATATAGATTTGGCATTGGATCTAAATAAAATGGATAATGATCTTCCATTAATTCATACAGGTGGGTTTTTTTACGAGTTTCAATTTCGCTTTTACGTACGCCCCCCATAATTTTCTGAATCATTTCTTCATTTGAAAAGGAAAGCAAATATTCTTTTAAAGTCTGATATGCACCATTTACGTCAGCCTGTCCTTCTTTTAAAATACGCTCAACAAATTCTTCACGAAGCTTTTTATCAACTAACGCCTCAGCTGCTAGTGTTTCTAAATAAAGAACTTCAACACCCCGATTGCGTAATGTTTGCGCAAAATAATCATGTTCTTTTTGAATAATTGGTAAATATGGAATATCGTCAAATAATAATTGTTGCAAATAATCTGGCGTTAAGTTTTCCACTTCTTTACCTGGCCGTTTTAATAAAACCGTTTGTAATTCCCCAATTTCTGAAGTAACATGGATCGGATGTTTCATTTGTTGTACCTCCTTTTAAATTTGTTTGATGTCTACAAATACATAATAAACAGAATGCACATACCGCTTTGTGAAAACGCTAACAATACTAAGTGGAATATTTCACAAATTATTTTTTAAAACATATATGTAATCGTATTTTTATAAGATATTTCATCTCATAATTAACTAACAAGGTGAAATATAACGTATATTAGCTGTATAATAGCCTCTATTTTTGATTAAAAAATTTTTCTCGTACTCGTAAAAATAAAGACACTCCTTCTAATGGGTAGTTAAATTTTATCCCGCTATTCGTGGGCAGTAATACTCCCAC
>NZ_JBALLY010000041.1:59099-82566 GCF_036963045.1 Bacillus sp. JJ864
AATACTCCCACCTCAAAATTCGGAAAAAGTACTGACCGTTTCTATGCATGGCCAGATGCTCTCGTCCCCCCCAAAAAATGGTCATTTTTTTAACTTATATATAAATTAAAAAAGACTGTTCTAACATTCATTAGAAACAGCCTTCTCATTTATGTATTCATTTTGATTTTTTAATTCGTATTTACATAATCAAATTCAATCGATCTTTTAAAATCTCCCTATCTACTTTTGATGGAGAAATGATAAGACATGTATCATTCCCACATATACATCCTATTTTTTCTTTCCAGTCTAAAGAATCTAATAAAGCTCCAATAACATGAGCATTCCCAGGCAAAGTTTTAATAATAGTCAGTTGTTCTACATAATCAATTTGTACAACAACTTCTCTTATTTTTTTCTTTAGCTGTATATCTGCACGCTGGTTTTCTTCTGTAAAAACCTTATATATTACAGGTCCTTTTGAAGAAGCTCCCTTTACTAAATTTAATTCATGAATATCTCGAGAAATCGTTGCTTGTGTAACAGATACATCGCGGTCCTCTAACAACTCTACCAATTTTTCTTGCGTCTCTATTTCATTCTCTCTCACCAATTGTTTAATTAGTTGTTGTCTTTTCTCTTTTTTCATGAAAGACACTCCCTCTAATATTATAGCTTTATTATATCTTGCTATAATTTCCATCTGAAAGAGATAAAGAGAAATGTTACGGAAACGTTCATATTTTTACTTTTTCTATATAATGTATCAAATGAAAAAGGAAGAACAATCATCGTTCTTCCCTATGCCACAAACTGTGCAATTGTCCTTTTTAATTCTACTGCGCGCTTCTCTAAATCTTTCGATAACTGATCAATGAATATCATATTTTCAGATTGCTTCATCGTTACACGGACAACTTCCTGTGCTCCTGCTGAGGTTTCTTCAGCAATTGCTGCTACTTCCTTCGTTTGTACACCTGTTTCATGAATATAATTCATCTGTTCTTTCATATAACCGCTAATTTTTTGAATCGCGTCTGCGACTTCCATAACACTTGCTGTCATGTCTTTCAAAATGAGCTCCGTTGCTTCGCCTCGTTTTGCTTCTTCTCTTGCTGTTTTCATTTGGTCTGTCATTTGCATAGAAACACGGTTTACTTCGCTTTGCATATCATGCAATAATTTTGAAATATTTTGAGCTGAAGTTGCACTTTCGTCGGCAAGTTTGCGTACCTCTTCAGCAACGACTGCAAATCCTCTCCCCTGCTCCCCTGCACGAGCTGCCTCAATCGATGCATTTAATGCTAATAAATTTGTCTGACTAGCAATCTCACTCACTAACGAAACGATATGCCCTACTTGTTTTGTATGTTCTTCTAACTTTTGTACACTTTTCATCGACTCTTCATTTTCTTTCGCTAGCATTTGAATTCCTTCAATAAGCGATACAAAAACACGTGTACTTTGTCCAAGCGCCTGCACCATTTGCGAAGATAATTCATCAGACTGCTTTGCTTTTTCTTCAACTTCACTTGCAATCGAAATTGTCGCATCAACTGTAGAAACAATTGTTTGAATCGAAGCGGCTGATTGCTCTGCTCCTACAGAAATTTCAGTAAGCGTTTCCGATACACCTTGTGCTTGTTTCGTCGCCTCTCCCGTTTGCTCACGAATTTGCTGCACTTGGTGGTTTGTATATGTAAATGTCGTATCAATATTTTTCACCATTGTCCGCAAATTTCCAAGCATCGCATTAAAAGCAACACTTAAAGAACGAATCTCATCATCTGCTTTTGGAAGCGAAACATCTTCACGAATATCACCATTTGCTGCTTTATGAGCCGCTTCCTCAAGCTTTCGAAGCGGCTTAATAAGAAAATCCGCTGCAAAATATGCCAAAACCCCTGACCAAATAACCCCTAATATCATCACAACAATATTGTATATAGTTTGATTTACATAATCATGAACATAATCATATACAACATAAATAAAAATTAAACTTGTTGAATACGTAATAAGCGCTAATACCGTTATAAACAACATTAGCTGTATACGCAGCCCAAAGGAAAAAGGCTTTTTTTCTTTTTCCACCCCAAACTCCCCCATCTAAATGATATAAATACACTCTATATATTGTTATCTATATTTTCATTATAAATAGATATAAGGATTTTTGAAATAAATAATTCTAATCCCATTCCTTTCCTTACATGACAATATATATAAAGGGTACTATGAAGCGAAGAATGATAAACACTCTTCGCTGTATAGTACGATTCCTTTATACTATTTCCGCAGTTTACTTTCACTAAAGCACGCTTCTAACATATTTCCATCGTTACACTCGACCTTTCTACATGAATACTATGAATCGAGTTATTTTTTGCTTCTACCTTTTAAAATAACAATTTTCCCTGTGTTCTATTAATATACGACTCCCTTTAAATTTTTAACAAAAAATAAAGGGATTTTACAATTTGTGACTAATTAACAAAAATAAGTTATTTTTATACATCTACATTTCTTTGGAGGGGGATACATGATACAAGTTCAAAATCTTACAAAGTCATTTGGTGCTTTAAACGTGTTAAAAAGCGTTAATTTACACGTACAAGAAAAAGAAGTTGTTGTCTTAATCGGTGCAAGCGGTTCAGGAAAAAGTACATTACTGCGTTGTTTAAATTTCCTGGAAGTGTATGATAATGGAGAAATTTCGATACAGGGAGAACAAATTCAGCCGAAACATACAAATTTAAACAAAGTCCGCGAAAATGTCGGTATGGTTTTTCAACATTTTAATTTATTTCCTCATATGACCTCACTAGAAAACATCATAGAAGCTCCTATTCACGTCAAAAAACTAGATAAAACAAAAGCAACAAACATTGCCTACGAATTACTAGAAAAAGTCGGATTGCAAGATAAGGCGAACGTAACACCTGATCTTTTATCAGGTGGTCAAAAACAGCGAATTGCTATTGCGAGAGCACTCGCAATGAATCCAAAAATTATGTTATTTGACGAACCTACCTCAGCCCTCGATCCTGAACTCGTTGGAGAAGTACTACAAGTTATGAAAGATCTCGCAAAAGAAGGGATGACGATGATTATCGTCACGCATGAAATGGGATTTGCCCGCGAGGTAGCTGACCGCATTATTTTTATGGATGACGGACAAATCGTAGAGGATGCGCCCCCAGAACAATTTTTCACTGCTCCGTCAAATCCGCGCGCGAAGCAATTTTTACGAAATATTTTATAAAGTGAAACTTCCATCAGTGGGGATTTTTTTCATCCCCCACTGATGGAAAGCCCGCCCAATCAGGCTTTTACGGGCAGTTATCCCCCACCGATCTTCTTTGCTTCTACCTCAATTTTGAGGTGGGGGTCTTACTGCCCACGAATAGCGGGATAACAATTGGAGGTGCTTTTATGAAACGAAAGATATTTAAAGCAATAGCAGCGATTACATTATGTGCTTCTTTAGTATTAGGTGCCTGTAGTAAAGAAAGCAGTACTTCATCAACCGATGGAAAGAAAGAATTTCGCTATGCAATGAGCGGTTTGTATAAACCGTTTAACTTTAAAGAAAATAGTAAGCTTGTCGGCTTTGACGTCGAAATTGGTGAAGCTCTTGCTAAGAAAATGAATATGAAGGCTGTTCCTGTAACAAATCCTTGGGAAACGTTAATCCAAGGATTACAAGCAAAAAAATATGATGTGATTTTAGGAAGTATGGCCATCACAGAAGATCGTCTAAAAGCAGTTAACTTTACGAATCCATACTATCGTTCTGGAGCCCAAATTTTCGTTACAAAAACGAAAACCTCCATCTCCTTTGCTGAAGATTTAAAAGGGAAAAAAGTAGGTGTTGTAAAAGCAAGTACATTCAAAACACTTATTGCTAAGCAAACAGATCAAATTACAGAATACGATAGTGATATTACTGCGCTTATGGACTTAGAACCAGGGCGAGTTGATGCTGTTGTCACAGACCAAATGGTAGGTCTACGCATGATGAAAGAAGGAAAAGCAAATATAAAAGATGCTGGAAAACCACTGTCTCTTGATGAAATGGCCATCGCTGTTCGCAAAAACGACAAAGAATTGCTGCAAAAATTAAATAAAGCACTAGATGAAATCATTCAAGATGGCACCTATGAAAAAATCAGTAAAAAGTGGTTCGGTCGTAACATTCTAGGTGAAAAAGAAAAATAGATTTTTTACCCATAAATAATGCCCCGCATTCTTTGGCGGGGTATCGCTATCATAGTAATGAAAATAAACCAATACAGAGGTGATAACCATGATTGATATTTTCATATCTACATATCCAGCGTTTCTAAAGGCAATTGTCATTACATTACAGTTAACAATAACATCCTTATTACTTGGATCCTTAATTGGATTGCTGTTTGCTTTTTTTCGTATTTCCAATAGTAAAGTCTTAAATGGAATTGCCCATGTATACATTGCGATTATTCGCGGGATACCGCTAGTTGTACAAATTATGATCCTCTACTTTGGAATTACATCTATTATTGTCTTATCCCCGTTTTGGGCAGGGGCAATTGCTCTTGCTATTCATAACGGTGCTTATATTACAGAAATTTTTAGGGGCTCTATTCAATCCGTGGACCGCGGCCAACTTGAAGCAGCTCGCTCTTTAGGAATGTCATACCCTTTAGCAATGCGGCGTATTATTTTACCTCAAGCATTTCGTTTGTCTATTCCGCCGCTTGGCAATCAGTTCATTATCGGCTTAAAAGACTCTTCTCTCGTTGCCTATGTAGGAATGTCAGAGCTGTGGGGCACCGGGCTTTCTGAAGCTGCCGCAAACTTTCAGCAGCTCGAAACATATATGATCGTCAGTGTCTATTACCTCGCGCTTGTCCTTCTATTTACGTACTTTGTACATCTTCTTGAAAAAAGATTGGCACGAAAAAATACGAATTACACACAAGCGGCAAAACAAAAAGAAGTCCCTATGTAAAAAGCACGAACTCTTTACGAGCTCGTGCTTTTATTATTAAATATGAAGGCTCTATATATCATTGCTATGCAGAACAAAGAGTGTCCTGCACCCTTTGTTTTTAAGAAAAAAAAGCCCTGACCGCTTCTACACACGGCCAGGTGCTCTCGTCCCTCCCCTAAAAACAAAAGGGTTTTTTATATCATATTCTAAACTTATGTTTATGCTTTAGCCGTTTTTCGCAGCTTTTGATTTTTCTATATTTTCCTGGCGATATTGAATATTCGCAGGATCTAATCCATTCCCTAAAGAGCCGTATAAATGCGCTTTATGCGGATCAACTAACTCACTACCTTGATAATACACACGCGGTGTATTCCAAAGAGCAGCTAACGCTTTCTCCATCGGCATTTCATGATAGCGCTCTGGCCACATTTCTTTAATTTTCTCTTTTACTAACGGATAGTATTTCGAGCTCATACCTGGGAACAAGTGATGTTCTGTATGATATGAGAAGTTAAAATGTAATACGTCTACCCAACGCGGCACTGTTACCGATAAACAGTTTGCAAGCGGATCGTTTACAGGAACAATTGGATTCAAACGGTGATTTGTTGCAATATACCCCATTACAATGAAATTGGCAATTAACAATGGAATGACATAAGCAAAAAACCACTTTGTAGGACCCATAATAAACAATAAACTAATCCATACTGTCCACGGCAAAAGAAGCTGGAACCACACAGATTTTTGATTCTGCGGTTTAAATTCCTTAATAAAAAGGAAAAACATACGAGACGAATGCATTGTAAATTGAATTGTTAACGATAAAAAGCTAAAGAAAGAACGAACATGTAACGGAAGGCGATATACCCAGCGTAAAAATTTGCTTTTCTTAAACTTATCCATCGTTGGCCACGCATCCGGATCATTCTCCTCATGTTGTGTGTGCACATGGTGCGTTAAATTATGCCACTTTCTCCACAACTTTGGTCCAGTTGATAATGGCATAAACGCAATTGCTCCAAGAAAATCTCTTAGCCAAGCTTT
This sequence comes from Bacillus sp. JJ864, assembly GCF_036963045.1. Classification (NCBI taxonomy): domain Bacteria; kingdom Bacillati; phylum Bacillota; class Bacilli; order Caryophanales; family Bacillaceae; genus Bacillus; species Bacillus sp. JJ864. Next base: position 65,110 of record NZ_JBALLY010000041.1, read on the forward strand.
TCTTACTACTGTACCATGTAAAATTTCATGTCCAAGAAATCCCATAGATGCAAAACACAATCCTAAAACGATTGCAATTCCAAGATTGGCCCACACATTCAAATTGAATAATCCAATTGCCAAAAACCCTGCTATCGTAATTAATAAGTAGGCTAGTCCGCCAAACAAACGAGCTGGGACTGGTTTAAATGCCTTTTTTGGCAAATGTGGTGATACACGTGCTGCATACCAGCCAAACGTATGAAGATCCTTCATTACTTGTGCCCCTTTCTCATGCCGCGCTTACGCACTTTGCATCGATTATTGCTTCCAGATTGATAATAACTAGTATTATAAATTTTCTTTCTCAAAGAAAATTATGCTCACTCACTCTTACAATTATTATTCATTGAAAAACATTTCTCTTTTTACCCTTTATCAACCTTTCCACAAGATGAATCATATCAGTACGCTTTCTGTATTGTCAATAACTTTTATGACCTAGTAATAAAAGTTGGTTATACTTTCATAATTACTTTCTATGTTACTAAAGAAAAAACGTTTATTTAACAACATTTACACTTCCTATTATCTTTTCATTCGTCCTTCGCTAATCACTTCATTTCATGTTGAATACTATGCTTAATCTTATTTATTCTGTGTTCTGCCAAGTCACTTAAAATGCAAAATTGTATATAGAACTCCCTCTAAAAAATTATTTAAAAATAATTTTTAGTAATTTAATTTAAATACATGAAATTCCTCCGATTGGAAAAAATAACTAATAAGAATTTATTAGAATAAGAGGTGCATTCACTTGGAATACAATCAGCTCCCAAAATTTCCTGAACCATATTGGCGTGACTCTATTCAATTACCTACCTTCCCAAAGCTAACAGAGAACATCAGAACGGAAGTTGCCATTGTCGGCGCAGGTATCACCGGCATCACAACTGCCTACTTGCTCGCTAAAGAAGGAGTCAAAGTTGCTTTAATTGATGCAGGAAACATTTTAAACGGAACAACTGGACATACAACCGCAAAGATTACAACGCAGCATGATCTTATTTACAATGAACTCATGAATCATTTTGGAGAAGAAAAAGCGAAATTATATTACGAGGCAAACAATGAAGCACTGCAATTTATAAAAGATACCGTACAGCAGCACAATATTCAATGTGATTTCACAGAAGAAGATGCTTACCTGTATACAAACTCAATCGACAATCTACACAAGTTAACAGAAGAATTAAAAGCATACAAGCAGCTTAATATCCCTGGTGAATATGTAGAAAGTATCCCACTTCCTATTCCCGTAAAAGCTGCACTTGTTATAAGAAATCAAGCACAATTCCACCCGCTTCGCTACCTAGCGGCACTTGTCGAACAATTTATTAAAGCTGGCGGCGTTCTATATGAAAATACAACTGCAATTGATGTAGAAAAAGGATTTTATCAACAAGTAATCACAAAAGATGGGCATCGAATCACTTGCGGTCACGTTATTTCTTGTTCACATTTTCCTTTTTATGATGCAAATAGCTTCTTCTTCGCAAGAATGTATGCGGAACGCTCTTATGTCCTTGGCGTGAAAACAAAGCAAGAGTATCCAGGAGGAATGTATATAAGCGTCGATAACCCAAAACGCTCCCTCCGCTACACTACAATGGATGGCGAAAAACTCGTGTTAATTGGCGGTGAAAGTCATAAAACGGGACAAGGCATTAACATGATGAACCATTACGAAGCACTGCAAACATTCGGCGAAGAAACCTTTGGCATAGAAGAAATCCCATACAGATGGGCAACACAAGACTTAATTACACTCGATAAAGTTCCTTATGTCGGGCACATTAATGAAAATAATCCTAACATTTTTGTAGCAACAGGTTACCGCAAATGGGGCATGACAAACGGAACCGCAGCAGCTTTATTGCTAAAAGCATCCATTATGAAAATTGATAGCCCATACAAAGAACTCTATGCACCATCACGATTCCATACAAATCCAGATTTAAAAACGTTCGTTACACAAAACCTCGATGTAGCAAAACATTTAATTGAAGGAAAACTGGAGTTTGCTCTTCGTAAACCAGAAGATCTTGAAAACGGAGAAGGCGCTGTTGTAAGAGTAAACGGGAAACGTGCCGGTGCCTATAAAGACGAGAATGGGAAACTTCACATTGTCGATACAACTTGTACACATTTAGGCTGCGAAGTGGAGTGGAATAGCGGTGAATGTACATGGGATTGTCCTTGTCACGGTTCACGTTTTTCAGTTGAAGGAGAGGTAATTGAAGGGCCGGCAGATGAAGCGTTAAAAAGAATTGAAGATATGTGATGTTGTAAGCTTATAGCCTTTCTCTTATATGGAAGTAAAAAAATATAAAAGCCTCTTTTTTCGGGGAGGACGAGAGCATCTGGCCGTGCATAGTAACGGTCATGGCCTTTTTCTGCCACATGCGAGGTTTTAAACAAAGGGAGCCAGCGGGTGCAAGACACGGTGTATTTTGCATAGCCGCGACTTAGATGTCGAAACGTTAAAATGGATGTATATCGTTAAATATGAAATTTTATCTCTAACATAAGAAAGAGCACGAATATAATCAGTGCTCTTTCCAGCTTTGCTGCAACATATCTCGAAACAATACAGTTAGCTTCTCAATATCTATAACTGTTTTCTGCTCTAAACTCTTCACGTACTCTTCATAATAGGTAATCTGCTCTTCTAAAAATTCATTCAGTAATGTAATTCTTGGTCCGCTATCCAGCTCTATACCCGCTTTTTTCTTCTCAAGCAGTTCCTCGATTTCTTGTAAAAGTGCCGCATCCAATGCTAGTCCATTCACTAATTTTTCAAACTCAACAGGTGGCAATATTCCTTTCTCTTCTAACCATTTGCACGCCAGTATCGGACGTAATACATAAAAATATTTCTTCAGCTTCACTTCTTCACCTTGCAAAAATGCACGATAGTTTTTAGATGCCATATGCAAATAATGATATACCGTTGCTTTTGGGTCAAACTGACTGCTCATTTCCTGCAAACGCTCCGAAAGATTTGATGCCTTAGCGTATACAATCGGTGAACTGATCCACTCTAACAAAGCTGGATTCGATTTAGAAAATAGCTGCAGTGCCTTGCGGAGTTCCCAACCACTTATATCAAGGGCATCGTTAATTGGATACTCAATAACGTCTCTCTTCGGCTCAATTGATAAATACCATTCCAATCGGTGTACATATACAAAACGCACATCATAATCGCTATCTTTTGATGGAAATCCCCATGCACGACTCCCTGATTCAACTGCAAACAAGATTTTCACATCATTCTCTTTCTCGATTCTTTCTAATTCTAGTTGAATTTTTTCTCTCATATGTATCACTCTCATTTTCTGATCATTTCCCCGGAAATTCGACAAATATAATAAGATTCCTTCTTTTCATTTAAAAACGTATACAACCCCATTAAATCGGCAACTTTAGAAGAAAGTATGATTTTCTTTTAGGCAGGTGTATAGGAATGGATTTACACACGGGTAAATTTTTTTGGACGACAACTCTCCCAAGTCCACCCACGTATCCTTCTTTACAAGAGGATATAACATGTGATGTGTTAATTATAGGTGCAGGAAGTTCTGGAGCACAATTTTCACATTTCTTAAGTGAAACAGATTTACGTGTCGTTGTTGTTGATAAAAGAAAAGTTGGACATGGCAGCAATTTACCGAACACGGGCCTCATTCAATATTTAGGTGAAAAAATGTTTTTTGAGCTTGTGAATACGTTTGGAGAAGAACATGCAGTTCGTCATTTTAAATTATGCGAACAAGCTATTAGCGACATTGAAGCTGCTTCTCAAAATTTACCCATCTCAGCTGATTTTATTCGCCGTGATAGCTTGTACTACGCTAGCTATGAAAATGATATTGAGAAACTAGAAAAAGAACTGTATTACTTACAAAAGCATGGTTTCAAAGCAGTTTGGCTCACAGAAAAACAGATTGGTCAAAAATATCCCTTTCAAAAACGGGCCGCTCTTTATACATACAACGATGGTGAAATAAACCCATATAAATTTACACACGGCCTAATCAAACAAGCGTCAGACAAAGGAGTTCAAATATACGAAGATACTGAAATAACAGGGCAGAAATTAGAAACAGATACAGCCACTTTTTTTACAAAAAACGGTCATGCTATTACTGCCAAAAAAGTAATCATTGCTGCTGGCTATGAAGGATTAGAGTTTAAAAAAGACAAAAATGCAACACTTAGCAGTTCTTATGCAATTGTCACAACCCCTGTATCTGATTTTTCTTCCTGGTACAAACGGACACTAATTTGGGAAACGGCTCGTCCCTATAGTTATATACGAACGACTGCTGACAACCGCGTTATTATCGGCGGGCTTGATGAAGATACGGATATCGCCGAAGAACGAGATGCGAAGCTAATCCATAAACGGGATACACTATTAAAAGAATTTCAAAAGTTGTTTCCCAATATCGATGTGAAACCTGAATTTTATTTCGGTGCCTTTTATGGCGGCACGCATGATGGTCTACCGATGATTGGGATATATGAGGAAATGCCAAACTGCTATTTGATCTATTCTTATGGAGACAATGGCTTAGTATACAGCATGGTTCTCTCTAAAATTATTCGTGATGTTATTGTAAATGGATCCAGTCCAAATCTTGATTTATACAAACAAACGCGTCCGATTTTAAAAAGATGAGATACAACAAAGTATCTCATCTTTTCTTCACTTTTGTTTCTCGGCAACAAGTTCTGCAATTCTCTCAAACTCCGCTTGAATTTCACCTTTGCATGCATCCACTTTTTCAAAATCCATCGCCGCAATATAAATTTTCTCTAGTTTATCACGCACAGATTTTGCCTTTGCTAAATAGGACATCGCTTCATTCATTTTCTCTCTATAGCGTCTTGATACATCTTGAATTTCTACTGCATACTTCTCATCTGTTCCCGGTTCAATAATAAGCTCATACATATCAATGATTTCATCACTATCACGAGTTGGAAAATATTCATGCGGTGCTGTACTATCAAAAATAGCAAAGCCAAGTTCTCTAACAATGACCATATCAAGACTATTTGGATCAAAGCCGCAATGATAGATCTCAACATCGAATCCTTTCTCTTCAGCTGCCGCCGCTAATTTCTTTAACATCGTCGACTTTCCGGAACCAGGCCGCCCTTTTACAAAATATCGCTTCGGTACATCCTCCGTTAAATTCGGAACAAAATCAACTGCTCCTTTTGGCGTTGCTGCGCCTAAAAAACGATGCTTCACATTTGCTTCTTTCGTACACGTTTTATCAGTAAAAAATTGTTGTATGAGCTGTTTTGTTAATTCATTCGCTTTTTCAAAATCAATGTGATCGATATAAAACTTCTCCCATTCATCATGAATCTCTAGCGCCGTCTTAAAGCACGTATAAGCTGACCGAAACGCATGAGTCGCTTCTGATGTATAATGGACAATCTCTCCTTTATGTTTCCTAAGTTCAACAGAATCCCAAGCAATCCCTAAGTTTACATACTCTTCTACAACACCTGGCATTTTCGGTTCAATCACATGCGGTGCCGTTCCATCAACAATCCCAACTTTTAACGCCGGAATGATCACACCATCAATTGAATGATTGTCAGATGAACAATGTAAAAATTCAATATCGTATCCTTTCTTTACCCACTCACGACCAATCCCCTTCATCAGTGACGACTTCCCTGTTCCAGGCCCGCCTTTTAAAATAAATAATCGGTCTAATCCCGTTAGGTTCTCTTCATATAAGCTGTGAAATCCCCTTGCTGTATTACCGCCCGCATAATAATTTTTTATGTTTCCTGTCACTGCCTTTCACTCCCTTGTAAGCAGTTTCACTACATAAGCTACGATATGCAAGTAAGAAAGAATAGGTGAATACCCACCGTACAAAGTATATGAATACAACTTAAAAAGACGCTCTCGCCCCCTTTTTTAGGTTTCTATAATTTATGAACTTCAGTCGTTTCAGCTGTATGGAAGTCCTCAACGGTATCCGTATAACGAAGTTTACTTATCATTGCGATAAAAGCTATCAATACAACGAGAGAACCATTAATAAGAAACAAATTAGCTACGGAAATTTTTTTCAGCAAAAATCCTCCTAGAAAACTTCCTATACTAGCACCAAAATAAGCTATTCCTCGACATGCCCCCGAAACTCGTCCTAAGTAATCCTTTGGAGTTATAGATTGTCGTAATGAATACCAATTAATTTGAAATAATGTTACTGATCCAACATAAAGACTTTGACCTATAATTAATAGTATTAAATTATTAGATAAGCCAACTAATACAACACCGAATAGCCCCAGACTACATATCATCGTTATTCCTTTTCGAACTTTTTTAGAAAGTTGAGGGGCAATAAAAGCTGAAGTTATCGCAGAAGCGATTCCAGTAATTGCTATAACAGCCCCTGTGAAACTCGCGTTTAACCCAATGTCATCTCTCATATAATAAATTAACATTGCAGCATAGGCTCCCAGAATTAAATTATTAGATGTACTCATAAATATCCCCCATTTGATAAGAGGATGTTTCACAGAATAAGAAAGTCCATCATTAAAAAAGCGAAGTAGTTCTCTAACATTATTAGAAGAACTAGACTGTGGGATTTCTTTAAGCCTCACTTGAGAAAAAATAATTCCAGCTATTAGAAACGCTATCCCGTTTAACAAAATACCAGTATCCGCTCCTAGAATACTAATAAGTCCTCCTGCCATTGCAGGACCTAGTATTGTTGTTACAGATAAAGTTAATTCTGTTAGAGAATTTGCGCTTATAAGTTCATCTTCCTTTACGGTTAAAGGAATAACTGACTCATACGCTGGCATTGTAATTGCTACTAAACTAGATATAACAATACTAGATATGTAAATATGCCATATTTCAATGTTATTTGTTTCAAACAATATAAATATAAATACTAATTGTTATTTTCGACGATTTTACTGATCTTGACCTTTTCTTACCGTGGGATCTTTTAAATCGTGTATCTTGGGAAACAGTTGGTCAATTAAAAAATTGGAAAGTTGATATTATTGGAACAAAAGAATCACACACCTCAATGTCAGGCCTTACCATCCCGACATCAGGAGCTTTAGATACCATACAACATTCTGATATTGTAATTTTCACAAGTGGAACAGGTGTAAACAAATTACTTAACAATCAAGATTATTTAAATACAATAAAATTAAATCCAGAAAAACAACTAATTGGTGTAATGTGCTCTGGTACTTTGTTACTCGGAGCTTTAGGATTACTAGAAAATAAAACCGCTACAACTTACCCTACAAGAATGAAAGATTTATCTAAATATGGTGCAATCCCTGTAAATCAAAGTTTTGTCGTAAATAAAAATATAGCCACTGCTGCAAGTTGTATGGCAGCACAAGAACTTGTATCCTGGATTATAAAAGAAAAAGTAGGACAAGAAATGGTAGAAAAAGTAATGAATTCTGTAGAACCAGTAAATTCTTTTAATACAGTAAATTTATCTTAAAAGGTGCATAATAACACAGCTCATTTCTATCGTTTTAGGAACCAACCAATTTCTTAAGTTGATAGGCACGAGGTAGTGAACCACAAAATAGTGGGATAACATAAACAGCTTTGTATTTTAGATATTTTCATTCAAAATCACGAAAAAAACTCTTCTTTCTAAAATATGAAAGAAGAGTTTTTTCACGTATATTTAATTCGTTTCTCCTACCGGTAGCTTAATATTTACCTTTGTTCCAACACCAGGTTCGCTTTCAAATTCCATTTCACCTTGATGTTCTTCAAGAATTTTGTATGTAACCATTAACCCTAAACCTGTTCCATTTTCCTTTGTCGTATAAAAAGCCGCACCTATTTTATCTATTTTCTCTTTACTGATCCCGCACCCTTCGTCAGTCACGCTCACTACAATCTGCTCATGAACTACATTCGCTTCCACAATAATATTACCGCCGCCAGGCATAGATTCAATTGCGTTCTTAATAATGTTAAGAAATACTTGTTTCATCTGTTTCTCATCACACTGTATAGAAGGTAACTTTTTCGCAAACGCTGTTGTGATGGTAATACCATATCGAGAAGCTGGCTGTTCTACAATCAAAATCACATAAGATAAAATATCTTTTATATCATGTAATACGTATTGCCTCTGTTTCGGTTTTCCAAGAACCATTAATTCACTAACAATCGCATTCATACGTTCAATCTCCTGCACCATGATGTTATAGTACGCTGCATCTTCAGGATATTTTTCTCTCTGCAACTGCGTAAAGCCCTTTAACGATGTTAATGGATTGCGTATTTCATGTGCAATTGTAGCTGCCATTTTTCCGATAACTGCTAACTTTTCAGCTTGTTGCGCTTCTTCAAACATGTTTTTAATTGTACGTACATACGATTGAAAACGTGTTAACAGAATAAACGCGATCACTAAGCTTACACATAATACAATAGGAACAATTACAATTGGTGTATGCAATATAACTCCTAAAAAGGCATACTTTCCAATTATCCCAAGTGATACTACCCAAAAATAGCGTTTATTCACAAAAATAGGAGAAAATAACAACACGAACAGTTCTACTGCATTATCACTTTCAAATGGTATTATAGTGCCATAATAAATGAGGATATTATTAATTAAATCAATGAAAATATACCCTATAAAAATAACATATTTTACTAAATATATATGCTTCTTTTTTGTAAAATAGATAGAAATTAACAATAATAAAAACATAAAAGCATACATCCAGAACCCTAAACTGCCTTCCGGAAAGCCGATACTGCTATCTCCCGTTTGTACTTTCGGATAAAAATAATAATACAGGATGTCATTCAAAAAGAAGATTATATAAAATAAACTTAAAAAAAGTTTTAATACTTTCACTTCTTCTTGTATAAGAATATGAGCTTTGTTCATATTAAAACTCCTTTATCGACAACAACAATTTTATATACCGCCATTAAGCCTAAACCGAAATCACTCGCTTTCTCTACTCCGAAAATATCCATACTATTTTCCAGCTTCTTTTTACTTATTTCACATCTCTCATCTGCAATATATATAAGAATATGATTTTTAGAAATCAAGTAAGTGCCAATATTTATACAACTTCCATATTTTGTTTCTTTAATTACCTTTTTTATAATATGAACAAGCGTATAATGCATTTGTTTCTCATTACATTCTATATGTATTATCTCCTCAGCAAAAAAATTGCTGTTCTTCTGCTGCAATTGCGTAAAGCCTTTTAACGATGTTAATGGATTGCGAATTTCATGACCTACAGTTGCAGCCATTTTCCCGATCACTGCTAACTGCTAACTGCTGTTTTTGTTTTGTTTCATTTCGTTTCCTTATATAGTGTATAGATTGCTTTTGTATAAGATTGAAAAAACACCAATAAAATATAGAAAATACTCACTAATATTATAAAGAAACCTATAAAAGTAAACGCAAACGTTTTGGGGAACACAATTGAGACGAAACCATATTTTACAAGAAAACTAATCGTTAAAATCCAAAAATATCTTTTATTCATAAAAATAGGTACAAAGAGCGTTAGCATACATTCTAACACACCCCAAATACCTACATGTGCGCTGTGCATCGTATACATCAATGTAATATTACAAAATTCTCCTATTGAGTACCCTATTAAATACACATATTTTACAGCATACGGGTTCCCCCTTCTTCATATAGAAAATCCCCATCCATAACATACATAAAATAATGATGCATAAGCTAGCACTTCACATGATCTCTTTTAGATCATTAAATTCTAAAATGTAAAATTTACTAAAAAAATGAAAGAATATAAAAGCACAATTCGTCATCCACAAAAATAGCTTCACACTTTTCCTCTATTCTTGAAATAACATCGTACTTGGGTCCACATTAAACTCCTTTATAGATTATAAAAAATTTCCACCTTTTTTTATTATAGCGATATACTTATAACCTACAATCCTATAATAAAAAAATAACATAGTAATTGTTTAAACAATCACTATGTTCAGCGAAACCAATCCATTATTCATTCACCCTAGTTATGAACACATATAAAAAGACTAGGAAATGCTTCCTAGTCCTCATCTTTCACATCCATATCTTCTGGAATTGGTTCATTTAATGTTTCTTCTACTAACCTTTTATATTTCTCCATTTGTTCTAAATGTGTATTAAATTGCTCTTTATTCAATAAATACTGCTCTCCGTCATGAACAGCACGTATGCGTTTTTGTTGAATTAAGCTTTCGATATACGATTCGGGCATACTTAGAAATTCAGCTGCTTCTTTTACCGTTAAATACAATGTGTTCAGTCCTTTCTTAATAATAAAAGGAGTAAATGAAATTACTCCTTTTATTAACCGATTCAACTTTCGTCCATATCAACTTTACCACATACATTGTATATTGAGGAGCTGGTCATATGAAAGTTTCTCTTTATTTTTGACCGTATGTATCAAATTTTTCCGCTAATACACGTAATTCTTCTTCCGGCAATAGTTTCGGTTCCCCAATGCATTTCGTTTGATAGTAAATTTGTGCACAAAACTCAATCTCTTCCGCAACTGTAAATGCCATTTTCATGTTATGTCCACCTGCAATTAACCCATGATTCGCAAGCAACACAGCGCGGCGATCGATCATTCCTTCATAAGCTGCTTCTGCCAATTCTTTCGTCCCAAACGTTTCATAAGGCGCGCAGCGTACATTTGGTCCGGCAAATGCTATTAAATATGAAACGGCAGGAAGCTCCCAACCTAATGATGCAATTGTCTTTGCATAAGGAGAATGTGTATGTACAAGGGCATTTAAATCATCTCTTTTTTGATAAAAAATGAGATGCATATCAAGTTCACTGGACGGCTTTCTCGTTCCCTCTATAATATCACCATCTAAATTTAGCACGACCACATCTTCAGGCATTGTTTCAAAGTAATCTAATCCGCTTGGACTCATTGCTACAAGCCCTTGTTCACGGTTAAAAATACTAATATTACCGCCTGTCCCCTTTGTTAAACCACTTGTAATTAATTTCTTTCCATACTCTACAATTTCTTCTCTCTCTTTTTGTAGTAACATATACTATACATCCCCCTCAGCGAAACGCTTCTTACTGCTCATTCGCTATAATGACCGCTTTTCTATCATTTTTATCTTCCCTAATTACTGAAATAGCTTTTCCAATTTTGCCGCAAACGGTGGGCGTACAATTCCCTTTTCTGTAATAATTGCTGTAATATTCTCTTGCGGCGTTACATCAAACGCCGGGTTATACACTTTGCTATTTTGCGGTGCTGAATATTGCCCAAAGCGATTAATAACTTCCGCCGCATCACGCTCTTCAATTGGAATCTCTTTTCCCGTTGGCGTTTTTAAATCAATTGTTGGTGTCGGTGCTGCTACATAAAACGGAATATTATAGTACTTTGCTAAAATAGATACACCTAACGTTCCAATTTTATTGGCTACATCACCGTTTGCTGCCACGCGGTCACAGCCGACAATGACTGCATCAATTTTTCCTTGTGACATAACCATCGCTGCCATGTTATCTGTAATAACTGTTACATCAATACCAGCTCGCTGCAGCTCTAATGCTGTTAACGTAGACCCTTGTAATCTCGGACGCGTCTCATCCGAATAAATTTTTAAATCCCAGCCTTTTTCTTTCGCCAAATACATCGGTGCTGTTGCTGTTCCATATTTTGTCGTCGCCAAAGCACCTGCATTACAATGCGTTAACACACCCATACCATCTTGAAATAACGTAAGTGCATGCTCGCCAATTTGACGATTAATCTCTTCATCTTCTCTATGAATCATTTTTGCTTCTTCTAACAATCTATGCTTTAAATCACTAATCGATAAATGAGCATGCTCCTTTGCGATACTCTCCATTCTCTCAAGCGCCCAAAATAAATTCACAGCTGTCGGTCTTGACGTTGCCAAATACGCACATACTTTTTGTACTTTACCTATAAACAATTCCATCGAATCTTCTTGTACGTCTTTTATCCCTAAATACACGCCATAAGCTGCTGAAACGCCAATCGCTGGTGCACCGCGCACCTTCATCACTTGAATCGCATCCCATACACTTTCTGCTGTTATAAAAGATTTATAGACAACTTCATTTGGTAATAGCGTCTGATCTAATAAAACTAAAGCATCTTCTTTCCATTGAATCGGTATTAATTGTTCAGACATGATCTTCTCTCCTTATTTTGCGCTAAGTGACAGCGCTTCTGCCTTTAGCGTTTGTAAAAAATCATTTCCTGTTGTATGCGTATGTGCTTGTAAAATAAACGTTTTTGACGCTTGTAAACAAATACGCTCTGCTCTAGCACGAGCTTCTTCATCTGGAATAGATGTAATATCTTTCACCTTTGCTAATCCAACAATACGACGAATCAATTCAAGCCCAGTAACAGACGCTGTATCATTTAATACAGACTGTAAATACCAACGATTAAACCCTGCTTCTTTCGCCATAATCTCTGTAACATGAACATCCCATGCTTCTAAAAACTTCGCAGAGAATAGATCAATTACATCTATAATTGTCTTCTCCAACCAGTTTATATACACATCTTTTTCCACTCCTGAAACCATTGTCGCATCTGCATTTGCCCATGCAAATATTAAATTTGCCACAACGTTCCCAATGTCATATCCCATCGGACCATAAAACGCAAATTCTGGATCAATTACCTTTGTAGAATCTTCTCTTACAAACACAGAACCAGTATGTAAATCCCCATGTAACAATGCTTGTGCATTTGTCATAAACGAAAACTTTAACTTCGCTACTTCCATGCGAAGTTCATCATCGCCATATATATGTTCCCGAATCCAGCCTTCATTTAAAGAAAACAACTCATTTCGTTTATTATGATTGGTAAATGGCTCTGAGTACACGAGGTCCTCTGTAATCTCACATAACTCTGGATTGATATAATTTTTTACAAGCTCTTTCTTTTCTTTATGACTCATAACCACATCCGATGTGAATAGTAATGTGTTCACCATAAAGGTTGTTAAATCCTCTGCAAGTTTCGGAAAGATTTGATGACTCATAAGCGCAGTCCGAAGAATTGTATGATCTGACAAATCTTCCATCACACAGCAATTCATGACATCATCATACAAATACACATCCGGTACAAGTCTTGGTGCCAGCTTCCCCTCTAGCTGCAACACATCTGACTCAATCCGAATACGATTCGTTGATAACTTAAACTCATCAGAAATACGCGCTGTATCACCCGCTTGCTTTACAATAACAGAATTCCCCTTATCTTCATCCCAAACACGAAACACATAATTTAAATTCCCATCTCCAATTTCCTTACATTGCAGACGCTGTACATCCTCGAACATTGACAATTTTTCCATTACATACGGTATAACATCACTAGCTTCCATTAAAAAATACTTCGTGAACTTAGACATGGTTTCTCCCTCCACCCTAAATGTAAGCGTTTTCTAAAAGCCGTAAAAATAATAGATTGATAGTATTTCAACCTATGTATCACAATTTTTTGAAACAAACATCTCGTTTTAATTATAGCTTTTAAAAAATATGCGTCAAACATTTCCCTTGACAAAATAAACACTTCTATATAATAATTAATATCGAATTAGAATTATTATACTTTAACTAAAACTACATACTGAGTAATCTATGATTCTCAGAACATATACTTAGGAGGAATTTTATTATGTTATTAATCGGAACAGAAGTATTACCATTCAATGCGTCAGCTTACCATAACGGTGAATTTATCCAGGTTACTGAAGAAAACTTCAAAGGCAAATGGAGCGTAGTTTGCTTCTACCCAGCAGACTTCACATTCGTATGCCCAACTGAACTTGAAGACTTACAAAACCAATACGCAGCTTTAAAAGAATTAGGAGTTGAAGTGTATTCTGTTTCAACAGACACTCACTTTACACATAAAGCATGGCACGATAGCTCAGAAACAATCGGTAAAATCGAATACATTATGATTGGTGACCCAACACGCACAATCTCTACTAACTTCAACGTATTAGTTGAATCAGAAGGTCTTGCTGCTCGCGGTACATTCATCATCGACCCAGACGGCGTTATCCAATCTATGGAAATTAATGCAGACGGTATCGGCCGTGATGCAAGTATCCTTGTTAACAAAATCAAAGCTGCACAATACGTTCGCAACAATCCAGGTGAAGTTTGCCCAGCTAAATGGCAAGAAGGTTCTGCAACACTTAAACCAAGCCTTGACCTTGTAGGCAAAATTTAAGGAGCATACTCAAAATGATACTAGATGCAGATATAAAAGCACAATTAGCACAATATCTTCAACTAATGGAGAACGATGTACTACTTAAAGTAAGTGCAGGATCCGATGACGTATCAAAAGACATGCTAGCTCTAGTTGATGAGCTAGCAACTATGTCTTCTAAAATTACAGTAGAAAAAACACAATTAGAGAGAACACCAAGCTTCAGTGTAAATCGTATCGGCGAAGACACTGGCGTAACGTTTGCTGGTATCCCTCTAGGACATGAATTTACTTCATTAGTGTTAGCTTTACTACAAATTAGCGGAAGAGCTCCAAAAGTTGAACAAAAAGTAATTGATCAAGTAAAAAACATTCAAGGTGAATATCATTTTGAATCTTACATCAGCCTAAGCTGTCATAACTGCCCAGATGTTGTGCAAGCCCTGAACGTAATGAGCGTTCTAAATCCTGGTATTACACATACTATGATTGACGGCGGGGCATTTAAAGAAGAGGTAGAAAGCAAAGATATCATGGCAGTACCATCTGTTTACTTAAACGGTGAATTCTTAAGCAGCGGTCGTATGACACTTGAAGAAATTCTTGCTAAGATGGGTAACGGACCTGATGCATCAGAGCTTTCTAATAAAGATCCATACGATGTTCTTGTTGTTGGCGGCGGCCCAGCTGGTGCAAGTGCAGCAATTTATGCAGCACGTAAAGGCATTCGCACAGGTATCGTTGCAGAACGCTTCGGCGGTCAAGTAATGGATACTATGGGTATCGAGAACTTTATCAGCGTAAAACACACTGAAGGTCCTAAACTCGTAGCAAGCCTTGAAGAACACGTAAAAGAATACGACATTGATGTCATGAACTTACAACGTGCAAAACGTTTAGAAAAGAAAGAACTTATCGAAGTGGAACTTGAAAACGGCGCTGTTCTAAAAAGTAAGAGCGTAATCATTTCAACAGGTGCTCGTTGGCGCAATGTTGGCGTACCAGGTGAAGCTGAGTTCAAAAATAAAGGTGTAGCATACTGCCCTCACTGTGACGGTCCATTATTCACTGGAAAACACGTAGCAGTTATCGGCGGCGGTAACTCTGGTATTGAAGCAGCAATTGACTTAGCAGGTATCGTAAAACACGTAACTGTTCTTGAATTTATGCCAGAACTAAAAGCTGATGCTGTATTACAAGAACGTCTTTACAGCCTACCGAACGTAACGGTTCTAAAGAACGTTCAAACGAAAGAAATTACTGGTACTGACAAAGTAGACGGTATTTCTTACATCGATCGTGAAACAGAAGAAGTTCATCACATCGAACTACAAGGTGTATTCGTTCAAATCGGTCTTGTACCAAACACAGACTGGTTAGGCGAAACTGTTGAACGTGTTCGTGGTGAGATCGTAACAGACAAGCACGGCGCTACAAACGTACCAGGCGTATTTGCTGCAGGTGACTGTACAAATAACCCATATAAACAAATCATTATTTCTATGGGATCAGGAGCTAATGCATCATTAGGTGCATTCGATTACCTAATCCGTAATTAATGAATCTTCCCTTGTATAAAAGTCACTGCGCTACCTGATTGGTAGTGTAGTCGCTTTCTTTTTTAGAAAGGAATAACCCCATTACGGGTGATAACTCGTAATGGGGTTATTCCAAATTCTCGCTATTTCTTTTTAACTTCCTCTACAAATTCCCATGTTTCTCCTTTATCTTTTGATTGATAAAGTGCACTACTATCGCCATTGTAGTCTCCATCTGCCCCTTGTCCAACTAACATATTAAAAACTCCATCTTTCTCATATGGCATACCTGGAGAATCAAAAGGACTTATTATAGACTGTGTATGGTCTAATTTCACTTCATGAGGCGGATAATTTACCTTTTTAAAAGATACGCCCCCATCATCTGTACGATATAACTCTCCCTCATTACCAGAAGGACGGACTGCTCCTAAAAATCCAAGTTTATCATTTATGAAAGTTATTCCTGATACACTACCAATTCCTCTGTTGAATGGGTCTGTATTGATAACCTCCCATGTTTTACCTTCATCATTAGTCTTGCTTAATGAATAAAAAGCACTACCCAATGCTTTTTCTGTCATATTTAGTTTATAACCAACTTCTTTTGATAGGAAAAACTGTTCCTTTTCATTCGTTAAATCCTGTTTCTTCTCTTTAAACCTATCTTTATTTGGAGGAGTCTTTGATTTACTCCAACTTGCGTCACATATTAAGTTATATCTAGCAGGTACTAGCTCTTTCTCTTTTCCAGGAACAAATATAGATACAGTATATCCAATGATTTCAGAAGCTGCTTCTTTAAGGTTATGCTCCTTACCATCCTCAGTAATATTAATAATTCCCTCTGTATTGTATCCCCAATTCCTTTTCCCATAATAAATCAACCCATACTTACCTTCATTCCACTTACCAACCGTTCGCTTAACTGGAATAGCCTTAACCGTTTTAATTAGAGGTTCTACTAATTTATCATCATCATAATCAGGATTTGCATACCCATCTCGTATTATAGTAATATCTTCTGATTTCTTCTTATTATAAGATATTAAATAAGTTTCCACTTTCCCATCAGCATTTTTCCCATAAACAAATGTATCAAGCGCTGTGATTGTTCCATCTGAATGAAATGTAAGATCAAAATCAGTTGCCATATATAATTTCTTTGGCAAAGGATATTTTTTGTTTATATCTTCAAAAATACCTTCTACTCCAGATTCATATATATTATTATGTTTAAATTCAACTGACCTTTCATGTTTTAACCTTTCTATAAACCATGCAAGTTTGCCATTATAATTTGTTGCACTTTTATAAATCTGTACTCCATAAAATGATGTGATTACAACAATAATGATAATAGAAATGTATTTCCATGCTGTTGAACTAGTTAATTTTTCAGATTCATATTCTCTACCTTTTATAATTTTCATTGTAGTAAATATAGTCATGGATATAAAAAACACTATACATAATAATAAAATATAAATATTATAATTCATTCTTCCATACTTACAGTATAAAGCTAACTCATAACAAAAAATCCCGTATCCAATTATTAATATTGGAT
>NZ_JBALLY010000042.1:0-12954 GCF_036963045.1 Bacillus sp. JJ864
TTACAAAACCAAATCTCAACGAAACTTCGGATTCTTATTGCTTCATTGGAAGAAAGCAATAAGAATACAAAAAAGGTATATAAGAAATGGTTACAAACCATCGCAACATGGAAAGACCATCACAACTGGAAATTATGGAGTATCCTTCATAAAACAGTGTATATGAGTAATCAACAAATTTTTTTCAAATCAAGAAGGGAGGGAACCTGGTTTAAAACTTATATCCCTTTGTGTATAGTTGACTCGGATGAATGATTATGCGCAAAACAAGACCGTTCCTAACAGGAACCTGCCGTTATTCTTTCACAGTAGGTGAATGAGAAGGTGATAGCCTTGCGGACAGGAAAAAGGTGAGATTCCTTTTCGGTAGTTGGCTTTTGTCTTGGTTCGCCAACGTTTTGATAGATTTTTATAAGTTTTTTAAACCAGGGCAAAATATGAAGATAAAAATCATAATTATTTCAATGTTGTTTACAGTCATTGGTGGTGCTGGAATTTATACAGCATTTGCGTCATCTCCTAATTCAGTAAAGAAAAGTGTTGAAAAACAAAAAGAAACAGTAAGACAAGATGAAGAAGAAAAAATGAAAAAAACAGCAGATAAATTCGGGGTTTCTACAGAAGGAAAAACAAAAGAACAAATCCAAAAAGAAATAGGTGCAGTGCGTTCTGAAAAGCGCCAAGAGCTTCTTCGGGAGCATGCAAAAGAGCTTGGAATTGAAGTAGAAGGTAAAACGGACGAACAATTGATTCAAGAGATTGGTAAAATTCAGCATGAAAAATAGGGCGACTTATCATAGGATAAGTCGTTCTTTTTTAAGAATATGATTCTATGAAAAAGAATTGACAGTATTTGTTTTATAATGTTAACCTTTATATAAATTAAGTTAACATTAGGGGTGACAATCATGACTGTGAGGAGCATGGAACAAACTTTTACATATGAGGAATTAGCTCAAAAAAATAAAGATTATGTGTGGCATCCTTTTACTCAAATGAAAGATTATTTGGAAGATGATCCTGTCATTATTGAACGGGGAGAAGGAAGAAAGTTATATGATGTGAATGGGAAAGGCTATTGGGACGGTGTGTCTTCTATTTGGCTCAATGTTCATGGTCACCATGTTCAAGAGTTAGATGATGCGATTCGTGAGCAATTGAATAAAGTTGCACACTCTACATTGCTAGGGATTGCGAATGTACCAAGTATTTTATTAGCCGAAAAAATTATTGAAATTGTACCGAATGGACTGAAGAAAGTTTTTTATTCTGATTCTGGTGCGACATCAGTTGAAATTGCAATTAAAATGGCCTTTCAATATTGGCAGCATAAAGGAAAGGCTAAAAAGAAAAAATTTATTACGATGAAAGAAGCGTATCATGGTGACACAATTGGAGCGGTATCCGTCGGGGCGATTGATATGTTTCACCAAGTGTATAGTACGCTTTTATTTGATACGTTAAAAGTACCATATCCGTATACATATCGTTCTCCTTATGGGGAAGATCAACAAATGATTGTGAAAAAACATTTAGAAGAAATGGAAGATTTATTGCAGGGCAATCATGAAGAAGTGGCAGCTGTTATTGTTGAACCACTTGTCCAAGGGGCGAGCGGTATCATTACTATGCCAGATGGTTATTTAAAAGGATTAAGAGAGCTTTGCACAGCATACAATGTACTTCTTATTACAGATGAAGTAGCAACGGGATTTGGCAGAACAGGAAAAATGTTTGCTTGCGAGCATGAGGGAATCACGCCCGATATTTTAACTGCCGGAAAGGGGCTAACAGGAGGATATTTACCGGTTGCCATTACCGTAACGACAGATGAAATTTATCGAGCATTTTTAGGTGATTATGAGGAACAAAAAACGTTTTTCCACGGTCATAGTTATACAGGGAATCCACTAGGCTGTGCAGTAGCACTTGCGAATTTAAAATTATTTGAAACGACTAATCTTATAGAAGCTGTTAGTCATAAAGCGGAATATATCGCAAAACGCTTAGAAGTTTTGCAGGGGTTTAAGCATGTAGGAGATATTCGTCAGCGAGGCTTTATGATTGGCATTGAGCTCGTGCAAAATAAAGAAACGAAGGAAGCATATTCTTGGCAGGAGCGAGTCGGTGTGAAAGTTTGTAAAAGAGCACGTGATTTAGGAATGATTCTTCGTCCACTAGGGAATGTTGTTGTCTTTATGCCGCCGCTTGCTTCTACGATAGAAGAACTGGATGATATGATTGCGATTTTACAGCAAGCCATTCAAGAGGTAACGGAGGGAGAATGATGAGTAGTTTCTTTGTGACAGCAACCGATACGGAAGTAGGAAAAACGGTTGTAACAGGTGCATTAGCAGGTGTGCTTCGCGAGCGTGGATATAATATCGGTGTCTATAAACCAATGCAAAGTGGTCATCTTTCCTCACATCCAGAAGGAGACGCTGCTAGGTTGAAAGCAGCTGCAGGTGTAACAATATCATGCGAGGAGATTTGTCCATACTCAGTTCAAGAACCGCTTGCGCCTCGTCTAGCAATGAAGCGGGCGGGAAGGAAAGTATTATTATCAGATATTACGAGTCATTATGAAGAATTGTCGAAACAATTCGACTCTTTGCTTGTAGAAGGTGCTGGCGGACTTGTAGTCCCTTACACAGACGACGCCCTCGTTGTTGATTTTGCGAAACAATTGCAATTACCATTGCTTATTGTAGCAAGGCCAATACTTGGGACAGTGAACCATACGATTTTAACGGTTTCTTATGCAAAAGCACACGGCCTAACAGTCGCAGGTATCATTTTATCTGGATGCCGAGAACATGAAAAAGAAAGAGTGTTAGAAAATAAAGAAATGATAGAAGAATTAAGCGGCGTACCGGTTATTGGATTGCTGCCAGCGCTGCGTGAAGACTTTACAAGAAATGAATTATTACAAGCGGCAGAAGAGAGTATTGCTATCTCAAGGTTAGAGGAGTTTTTACGCAATGAATCCAGTGTGGGAAACGCATTTTCAGTCTAAGTTAGCGAGTCTTACCAAAACATCACAGCACCGAAAATTGTTTGCAACGGAGCACGCCGAACAAGCGTGGCTCATTCGAAATGGAAAGAGATTATTAAATTTAGCTTCAAATAATTACTTAGGATTAGCTGGTGATGAACGATTAAAAGAAGCTGCAATAGAGGCGACAATAAAGTATGGGACCGGTGGGGCGGCATCACGTCTTGTTGTAGGGAACTATCCGTTATATGAAGAAATTGAACAGCATATATGCGTTTGGAAAGAAACTGAAAAAGCGCTAATAGTGAATAGCGGTTACACGGCAAATGTCGGAACCATTTCTTCACTTGTAAGTCGTCATGACATTGTGTTTAGCGATAGGCTGAATCATGCCAGTATTGTAGATGGCATCGTATTAAGCGGTGCCGAACATAAGCGCTATCGTCATAATGATTTAGAACATTTAGAGAAATTGTTGAAATCTGCAAAGGTAGAAAAACGAAAACTAATTGTTACGGATACTATTTTTAGCATGGATGGAGATAGGGCTCACTTAGAAGATTTAGTGATGCTGAAAGAAAAGTACGGAGCGCTTCTTATGGTTGATGAGGCACATGCAGGCGGAATATATGGGAGAAATGGAGCGGGTCTAGCTCATGAGCATCCCCAATTAGCTAAGTCGATCGATATTCACATGGGTACATTTAGTAAAGCAATGGGCTGTTATGGTGCGTATATTACTGGAAGTGCTGTTTGTATCGAGTATTTGATCAATACGATGCGCAGTTTTATTTTTACAACCGCTTTACCTCCAGGAACGCTTGGTGCAATTGGGAAAGCAATTGACATTGTGAGAAAAGATGAAATAGATCGTTATAGATTAATAGAAAATGGCCGATATTTTCGAACAGCTCTGCAAGAAGCTGGTTTTCATATTGGAGACAGTACGACGCATATTGTTCCTGTTATCGTAGGTTCTAATGAAGCAGCGCTCTGTTTTAGTATGAAATTGCAAGAAGCAGGGATAGCAACAATTGCGATTCGGCCGCCTACTGTACCGCAGCATAGTTCCCGCATCCGGTTTGCTGTAACAGCGCAGCATACGAATAATGATTTGCAGTGGGCAACGCAGCGGATTGTACAAATTGGAAAAGAAGAAGGAGTGATTTCATGACGCAGCCTACTCTTATTCTTATACCCGGATGGGGCATGGAAGAACAGGTTTGGGAAGCATTCCTTCTGCATTTGCATGATTTTCCCGTACATGTTGTTCATTGGCGTAATAGTGAAGACGAGCAGGACTTTCAACGTCGAATTATAGAGGTAGCGCAAGATAAAGAAGTAATTTTAGTTGGCTGGTCACTCGGGGCATTGGCCGCTCTTCAAGTGCATCATTTATTGCAAACGAAAGGGATTGTTTTACTAGGAGGAACAGCGAAATTTACAACAGATTCTGATTACATACATGGCTGGAAACACTCTTTTGTCGACCGAATGAATCGAAATCTTTTGAAACAAAAAGATGATACGTTGAAACGATTTTATATGAGTATGTTTTCAAAGGCGGAGCAGGAAAATGGACAGGGCGATGCATTTTTGAAAATAGCGGAACAATTTCAAGGTGATTCGATTCGTTCTTTGCAATGTGGACTCCATTATTTAAAAGAAACGGATGTTAGAGAACAGCTATTACAAATAGATGTGCCAGTACTACTTCTTCATGGAAAAGATGATGTGATTTGTCCTCTCTCTGCAGCGGAGTATATACAAGGAAAAATAAACGCATCACTCACGATTATAGAAGAAGCTGGACATGCACTTTGTTTCACACAAACAAAGCGTTGTGCAAAAGAAGTGATACAGTTTGTAAAGGGGATAGAGCGAAATGATTAACAAGACGTTGTTACAAAAACGATTTAATCAAGCTGCTGTATCCTATGATCAATATGCAAATGTTCAAAAAAAGATGGCAGATCAGCTGCTTGCTCATATGAAAGAACATTACGACGAAGCGGCACAAATTCATATTTTAGAACTTGGCAGCGGTACAGGTTATGTTACAGAGCAACTAGCAACATCCTTTCCAAAGGCAACGATTACAGCTGTTGATTTTGCAGAAAGTATGATTGCGAAAGCAAAAACAAGGTGTAATGTAGAGGCTGTTACATTTCAATGTGAAGACATTGAACGTATTACGCTTCACGAACAATATGATGTTATGATCTCCAATGCAACATTTCAATGGTTAAATGATTTACCAGCTACATTAGTAAATTTATATGAAAATTTACGTGAAGATGGTGTGCTGTTGTTTTCAACATTTGGAAATGAAACGTTTCATGAGCTTCATACATCATTTCAGCGTGCGAAAACAGAGTATGCAATAGAAGGTACTACAACTGTTGGGCAAAGCTTTTTTACAGGATTACAGTTGCAACAATTATGTAAAAGAATAACAGGGGATATACATATTACTGAAACATGTTACACAGAGACGTTTGATACAGTTCGTGAATTTTTACAATCGATTCGTAAAGTTGGAGCAACGAATAGCAACGAAGAATCTTACTGTCAAAGTCCTTCTGTCTTTCGCAGTATGCTCCGCATATACGAACGGGATTTTACAGAAGGTGAACGAATTACAGCAACATATCATGCTTTATTTTCTTATATGAAAAAAGAGGGGAAGAGAAGAAATGAAACATGTACAAACGAAAACAGATTGGAAGCAAATCGCATTTGAAGTATTAGAGGGAAGAGATGTAACGAAAGAAGAGGCACTAAGTATTTTACAAGCAAATGATGAAGAAGTTTTAGAAATTATGAATGCGGCGTATACGATTCGTCATCATTACTTCGGGAAAAAAGTAAAATTAAATATGATTATTAATACGAAATCAGGGTTATGTCCAGAGGATTGTGGGTATTGTTCTCAATCAATCGTATCCGAAGCTCCGATTGATAAATATGCTTGGTTAACACAAGAGAAGATTGTCGAAGGTGCACATGAAGCAATCAAACGTAAGGCAGGCACATATTGTATTGTAGCTTCTGGCCGTCGCCCAACTAATAAAGAAGTAGATCATGTTATTGGAGCGGTAAAGGAAATTCGCGAAACAACTGATTTGAAGATTTGTTGCTGTCTAGGATTCTTAAATGAAGATCAAGCGCACCGCCTTGCAGAAGCTGGCGTGCATCGTTACAATCATAATTTAAATACGCATGTAGATAATTACGAAAGTATTTGTTCAACTCATACGTATGACGATCGCGTTGATACGGTTGAAAAAGCGAAGCATGCGGGTATATCACCGTGTTCTGGTGCTATTTTCGGAATGGGGGAAACGGAGGAACAACGCGTAGAGATTGCATTTGAATTAAAGCGTTTAGCTGCGGATTCTATTCCATGTAACTTCCTTGTTTCTGTAAAGGGAACACCGTTAGAAGGACAAAAAGAATTAACACCAATGCAGTGCTTGAGAGTATTAGCAATGATGCGCTTTGTGAATCCGTCAAAAGAAATTCGTATTTCTGGTGGACGTGAAATTAATTTACGAGCTGTTCAACCTCTTGGTTTATTTGCGGCCAACTCAATCTTCGTTGGTGATTATTTAACAACTGCTGGCCAAGAGCCAACAGCAGACTGGGGAATGATTGAAGATTTAGGATTTGAAATTGAGGAATGTGCATTATAAATCCCCTGATAATTTGAGAAGAAAGCTCTCTATGAAGGAGCTTTCTTTTTTTGTAAATAAAATGTAATAAAGCGTATATAAGTGTTGTAATCATTGGGTTTGTAAAGAAATGAAGTAATATGTATTTGAATTTCCCATTCTGCAATTGTACATAGTAAGAGAGAATTTAATGGTGATTTGGGGGATTCGCATGCATAAATATATATTAGCAGTGATGAGTTTTCTTATTTTATTAAAGGCGGTTAGTGCAGATTCAGTAAAAGCTGCTGAAAATCCTGAACAGAAAGATTTGCAAAAGAGGGTCGAACAGCATTTTCGGCACCAAGCTGCGTATTTTGGAATCGATACAGAGGGAAAAAATTTAAAAGAAGTGCGGGAAGAGCTGCAAATTTTACAAGAAGAACAGGGGGAAGGAAAAACGGAAAAATAAAAAGAGGCAGAAGCCTCTCTTTATTTTATACTTGAAATGTAATCGGTTTTTCCCACATTAATGGGTAGCTTCACTTCACCCCGCTCAAACGGCTGGTAAGAAGTAAGAGCAGAAAGAAAATCAAACCAGCCATAAGAGCCCGATTGGTTCAACTAACCTCTTGTGAGGAAAAGCGTCTCACAAGAGGAAGTTTTACTTTATGCCCATTGGCGGGATAGGTTTGCCATTTCAATCGCTGCAACCGCAGATTCCCAGCCTTTATTGCCAGCTTTTGTGCCAGCACGTTCAATTGCTTGTTCAATCGTTTCGGTTGTTAAGACGCCAAAGATAACAGGGATTTCTGTTTGTAATGAAAGGGAAGCTACGCCTTTTGCCACTTCATTACAAACATAATCATAATGCGTTGTTGCGCCGCGTATCACTGTTCCAAGTGTAATAACAGCATCGTATTTTCCGCTGTTTGCCATTTTCTTTGCGATTAACGGAATTTCAAATGCACCAGGGACCCAAGCAACATCAATGTTGTTTTCTTCTACTCCGTGACGTTTTAAACCGTCTAATGCGCCGCCTAATAGTTTGCTTGTAATAAATTCGTTAAAACGACCAACAACAATACCTACTTTTAATCCTGTACCAACTAAATGACCTTCGAATACCATCATGTATCTCTCCCTTAATTTATATAAATTTATTTTCATTTTTCCAACACAGAAGTCGCTCCTATGCAAAGAAAAATAAGACCTGCTCTCGCATTCTCCCTTTATTTTAAACTTTGCATGTGGCAGGAAAAGGCCCTGACCGCTCCTATGCGCGGCCAGACGCTCTCACCCTCTCCTAAAAAAGGGGGGGAATGTTCACTTTTTAATTTGTAGTTATATATTATAAATTTAATAAATGACCTAATTTTGTTGATTTTGTTTGTAAATATGCTTTATTCTCTTCTTTTGTCGGCATTTGGAGCGGCACGCGCTCTACAACTTCTAAATCATAACCTTGTAAGCCTGCGATTTTACGTGGATTATTTGTTAAAAGGCGAAGCTGTTGTAATCCTAAATCTTTTAAAATTTGTGCGCCAATTCCGTAGTCACGAAGATCAGCTGCAAAGCCAAGTTTTTCATTTGCCTCTACAGTGTCGTAACCTTCTTCTTGCAGTTTATATGCTCGCAATTTATTTAGCAGCCCAATGCCGCGTCCTTCTTGACGCATGTATAGAAGAACCCCTTTTCCTTCTCGTTCAATTTGAGCGAGCGCTGCATGAAGCTGCGGACCGCAGTCGCAGCGGAAAGATCCAAATACATCGCCGGTTAAGCACTCAGAATGGACACGTACAAGCGCTGGTTCGCCTGTAGAAACATCGCCTTTTATAAGAGCGATATGTTCTTGATTATCTAAAGAATTGGAATAACCAATTGCCCGAAATGTACCAAAGTCAGTTGGTAGTGTAATTTCGACTTCGCGTTGCACGAATGTTTCATGATGACGACGATACGCAATTAAGTCTTCAATTGTAATCATTTTTAGATTAAATTGCTTGGCGATTTCTAATAAATCAGGCACTCGTGCCATCGTTCCATCTTCATTTATAATTTCACAAATAACGCCTGCTGGCTCTACACCGCATAATGTAGCTAAATCTACAGCAGCTTCTGTATGCCCGGCGCGGCGAAGAACGCCACCTGCTTTTGCGATTAAAGGGAAGATATGTCCAGGGCGTTTAAAATCACTGGCTGTCGCTTCCGGGTTTAATAGTTCACGTACAGTTGTCGCGCGTTCATGAGCGCTAATACCAGTTGTCGTCGAAATGTGATCGACGCTAACTGTAAAAGCTGTACCGTGTGAATCTGTATTTTGTGAAACCATAGGTCCTAATTCTAAACGATCGGCATATTCTTCTGTAATGGGAACACATACAAGACCGCGCCCATGTGTAATCATGAAGTTGATTGTTTCCGGTGTAATATACTCGGCTAAAGAAATAAAATCCCCTTCATTTTCTCTATTTTCATCATCGCAGACGATAACAACTTTTCCTTGTTTTAAATCTTCTAACGCTTCTTCAATTTGATGAAACATTTCATTTCCTCCCTTATAGGAACCCATTGTCTTGTAAAAAGTTTTCTGTAATAGAGCTCTTTTTAGATGTTGGCTGTGTAATAAAACGTTCAATATATTTTCCAATCATATCGCACTCAATGTTCACAATATCGCCAGCAGTTTTTGTTCCGATGACTGACTGACTTAATGTGTGTGGAATGAGAGAGATTGTGATGGAAGATTCATCAATGCCAAAAATCGTAAGACTCGTGCCGTCAATGGCAACAGATCCTTTTTGTAAACAATAACGAAGCAATTCATTTGGTAATTGTATTTTGTAATATACAGCGTTATAGCTTCGTTTTTTATCAATAATTGTTCCGGTGCCGTCAATGTGTCCTGTTACAAAATGCCCACCGAAGCGGCCATTTGCACTCATAGCACGCTCTAAATTTACTGCCCAGCCACGGCTAAGTAATTGGAGAGACGTTGCTCGCATCGTCTCGGGCATGACATCAACGGTAAAAGAAGTGGGGGTAAAAGAAGTGACAGTTAAACAAATCCCGTTTACAGCAATGCTGTCACCTAAGTTTACGTCTGTCAAAATGGTCTCTGCCGAAATTGTCAGTTTCATAGCTTTGCCAGTTTGCTGCATATTAGCGATTGTTCCGAGTTCCTCAACAATTCCTGTAAACATAAGGCACCTCTTTTCTTGGGGTGGCAACGACTTTTATATCATCACCAATTTGTTCCATCGATTGAATGTGCAGCGTGAGTGCATTTTCTAGTTGTGTAAAACCATTTCCGCCAAAACAGGTTGGGGCTTCTTTACCACCAATTAGCTTTGGGCTAATATAAGTAATCAGTTCCTGAAAACATTTTGCTTCTAAGAAACTTGCATGAACTGTTTGTCCGCCTTCGACAAAGAGAGAAAGAATATTTTTTTCTCCGAGAAGATCGAGCAGTTCGTTTATTTCAATATGATTCGTCTTCATTTGCAATACAGATACCATATCTGATTGAAATTTTGAAATTTTCTCTTTTGAAACGTCACTTCCAACGATAACCCATGTTGGCGTCTCACCATTTGTAATTACGTGAGATGAAAGCGGGGTTCGTAAATGTGTATCAAGTACGATGCGAATTGGACTTTTTCCGCCATTTACAAGCCGCGTTGTTAAATGCGGGTTATCGGTAATAATTGTATTTACACCGACGAGAATGGCATCGTGTGTATGGCGATAACGGTGTACATTGGCACGTGCCTCTTCGCCTGTAATCCATTTACTTTCTCCTGTACGAGTAGCGATTTTTCCATCTAAACTCATTGCTGTTTTTAATGTGACAAATGGCCGCTTTGTTCTCATGTAGTGGAAAAAGTAACGATTTAATTCTTTTGCTTCTTTTTCCAGTACACCAATTGTTACATCAATTCCAGCTTCCTGTAATCGCTTGACACCTTGACCTGAAACGAGCGGGTTGCTATCGAGTACTGCAACAACGACTCGTTTGACGTTCTTTGCGATGAGAAAATCACAGCAAGGAGGCGTTTTTCCGTGATGACTGCACGGTTCTAGCGTTACATAAACTGTTGCACCGTGGGCATTTTCACCAGCCATGCGAAGAGCGTGAACTTCAGCATGTTCAGTTCCTGCTCGTAAATGGGACCCCACTCCAATGATATTCCCGTCTTTTACAACAACAGCACCGACCATAGGATTAGGACTTGTTTGCCCAGCTGTATTTTTTGCTAATTGCAAAGCAAGTGCCATATATTCTTGATCTGTCATAAACTCACCTCTCCTAAAAAAATCAAAAAAACCCCAAGGATAGAATCCTTGGGGTGAGAGAGACGATGTTTCTAGAAATATAAGAAGGATACGAAAGTACACTGAAGAAACCTAGCATTGACTGATAAGTTTGCATAGAAAAGAAGCCCAGCAACTATCTATTTTTTTACATGCTAGTGTTATTGTATGATTTCAGCAAAGAAAAGAATGGTATATGAAAGAAAACATATGCATGTTTAAAAATAAACAGTACAAATGCGCATGCTGAAATAAACGTAGTATCCTATTATACGTACTAGAAAACATATCCTTCTCCCATCCAGACTATACTGTCGGCTCTAGAGTCTCACTAGATCCACCGTTTTCAATTAGAAAACGGGTCACGGACTTAGAAGTGTGCACTTCATCACCGCCGGTTGGGAATTTCACCCGACCCCGAAGGATGCTGTTTGCTCACATTATAGCACAAAAAAGACAAAAGGCTATAAAAAAATATTTAAATGTAAAGAATTGTATGAAAATAAAGGAGGGGGGTAAATTTACGTTAGCGAGGAGAGTAAATTTGTTATACTAGTGTAGAAAAATTTTATATAGTGTTTAAAACGAGGTGAAAGTATGAAATATATTGCTGTAGGAATAGGCGGCGTGATCGGAGCTTTAGCTCGCTATGGAGTAGGACAGCTCTTTGAAATAACATCTTTTACTGGTTTTCCATTCGCAACATGGTTAGCTAATATGAGTGGAAGCTTTTTATTAGCATTTTTAACGATGTCTATCTTTCGAATGAAACAAGTGTCACCGCTTATGATAAGTGCGATTGGTACAGGGATAATTGGTTCCTATACAACGTTCTCAACGTTTAGTGTAGACACGCTGAATCTATTACAGCATGAAGCGTTTAGGGTGGCTTTTTTATATGTGAGCGCAAGTATGATAGGAGGATTGCTTTTCTCTTTTGGCGGATTTTATGTTGGAAATAAACTATATGAACGCAGTGTGAGGAAAGAAGGAAACGTATGAATATTTTACTTGTCAGTATCGGTGGCTTTTTCGGTGCAATTGCCCGTTTTTATATTAGTACGATAGCGAAAGAAAAATATGGGGATTCTTTTCCTTATGGAACATTTTTTATAAATATAATCGGTTCGTTTTTACTCGGCATGTTATACGGTGCTGAAGTAGCTAAAATGTGGATATTATTATGTGGCACAGGATTTATGGGGGCATTTACGACATTTTCGACATATCAACTTGAAATGATACAATTGATACATAAACGAGAAGGGCAAAAGGCATTCCTATATTTTGTTATGAGTTATGTAATAGGGATCGGAAGTGCTTTTGCAGGATTTTATATGGGCAGGATGTAAAAAACACGCGCACATGTTCTTGTGCGCGTATTTGTTTATTCTTTCGGTGCACGTACAACAGATTCAAATTGTCCTTTATGCGAACCATCGCAATACGGCATATTTTTTGATAACCCACAGCGGCATAACGAAAATGCCGGTTTTGCTGGGAAGACATTTCCTTCCGCATCGATTAGTTCCACATCCCCTGTAATGCGGAACGAACCATTATCATTTACTTTAATTTGTACTTTCCCCATTGTTACACCCCCTTACCAAACGCATATGCTTATCATATACTTACTAGAATGACTTGACAATGTTTAGAAACAATGCTTTTTGTGAGAAAATGAATACTCCCCCACTTACCAAAGCTTGAAGTGGGGGTTTCTAACGTTTCGACCTAACGGACGATTAACGTCAGTGGAGTTAACACACTAGCGAGCTGTTTCACGCCTAACCCCTCAATCCCGTTTGTCCATGCATTCGGGACTACTTTTCGTAAAATATTAGCCGCAGCGTTTACATCTGCGTTGATTCCGATTCCTTTTGCAGAACGATACATACCACGCTTCATTCGTTTTCCTGAAAACGTTGCATTTTGGTCATTTGTTCCATACGTTGGAATAAAGTCATTGTCTAGAAAACTTGCTTTTGATGT
>NZ_JBALLY010000043.1:0-1068 GCF_036963045.1 Bacillus sp. JJ864
AACACCCTTATGGGCGCACTATCGCTTGATCATCGTCACCCGCGATAAATAAGTTGTTTTGCGGTGCTGCTAATAATTTTACAATTTCATACTGAGCGTATGATGTATCTTGAAATTCATCGACTTCAATATATTGAAAGCGACCTTGCAATTGCGTTAATAAAGCGGCATTATTTTCTAGCAAATAGAACGTTTCAAGTAAAATATCATCAAAATCTAAATAGCCATGACTTTGTTTTACGTCTTCATAACGTTGATACACTTCTTGAAATTCACGTTCCACAGGTGTTTTAGCTTGGACATCTTTCGGTCTATTTAATTTATTCTTTTCAAGTGAAATCATTGCTAGCATACTTTCCGCATCATAGTCATCTTTTAAACGAAGTTCTTTTAAAATTTTCTTTATAATAATTTGTTTATGCTTTTCGTTTGCTAAAATTTGTTGGTTGTATCCTTGGCTGCGAAGTAACTTTAAGAACACCGAGTGGAATGTTCCAGCAACAAGATAATGGCTCGCTGCAGGTGTCATACCAGGTAATGTTGCTACGCGGCTTCGAATTTCTTCCGCTGCTTTTTGTGTAAAGGTAAGCAGCAATATGTTGCGCGGGTGAACACCTTTTACATTGACTAAATAGCCAACGCGCGTTGTTAAGACAGACGTTTTTCCACTGCCTGCACCAGCTAATGTAAGAACGGGCCCTTCAGTCTGACGAACAGCTTCTAATTGCTTTTCATTTAAATATATTCCTTGTTTTTCAAGAGCGCGAAAATAAGTAACATCCGCATCATTTTGCTGAACTAAATCCGTAGATGTTTTCGGAATATGATAAGTTGCGCGAGGTATATTCGAATGTGTTAATGATTTTTGCGAAAAATTTTCCTTAGTCATAATTTCACCTTCAATAAGTAGCATCAATTTATAACTTTAGCGGAAGATAGGGGAATTGGCAATGTAAAAAAGTAGGGCAGTGGTGTGATTATGTTTGGGATGTAGAAATTAAAAACCTCTCTTTTTAGATGGGCGAGAGGAACTAGCCATGCATAGTGGCGGTCAGTGCCAATTTCTGC
>NZ_JBALLY010000043.1:1139-4941 GCF_036963045.1 Bacillus sp. JJ864
GTGAGATGTTAAACCAAAGGGAGGAAACGAGTGCAGGTTAATTTGTTTTTGAACACAAGCACTCGTTACATGTGTAAAGAAAAGAATATTTATTTCATTAGTGGGCTGGTGGAATGCTTTGCGGGAATTTGAAAATATTTTCTGGGTCGTATTTGGCCTTCACTTGGGTTAATCGTTTGAAGTTGTTGCCGTAGTATGCATTGGGCCAATTTTCGATTGAGAGATCTGGTGTATTGACGTACACTCCTTTGGTAAATGGGAGCATCGCCTTACGGAAGTCTGCTACCCAGCGGATGCCCGGAGCAGCCCCATCTGGTGTGTCCCAGGTGGCAAATATCGACATGTTTGATAAAGCTTTGCGATAGAAGTATGCCGTGTCCTTGCTGGATACATTAGCTACCGCCCCGCCTAAGCCGTGGAAAAAGACGGATACTGATGAGGTAGGAGGTTCGTTAATAAAGCGCCGGATTATGGCAATTCCTTCGTCTGGAAGCAAATGTTCGACGAAGGGGCCTACACTTTTGAAAGGCTCAGGAGATACTGGTTGGGTGACCGCTATTCGGTTTACCGCTTCGAGCCAAGGAATTTCTTCGATGAACACTTGCTCTGGTGAACCAGTTTGAAGAAGTGGTTGCAACAGCTTGCGCAGTTTTTTAACTGAACCGAGGAACACTCCTTGCATGAGTAGAGTAGATTGTACTCCTGAAGCTATTGTAAGAAGGGGAGTGAGTCTTTCGTCAGTATCAGGAGTTGTGTAGTTTTGCCATGTTCGCAGCACTGGTTCTAGGTATCGTAGATCCCAACTGATATTGGCGTAGGCGACTTTATCAATTCGGTGCGTACGGAAGCGGAAGGAGGTGCAGATGCCAAAATTGCCACCACCGCCACCACGTAAAGCCCAGAATAAATCGGTGTTCTGCTTAGCATTTGCGCGTAGCACTTCTCCGTCGGCATTCACCATCTTTACCTCAAGCAAGTTGTCGCAAGTTAGACCAAGCGATCGTGCGACAATACTTTGACCACCGCCTAAAGTGAGCCCGGCGATTCCCGTGGTTGGGCAGAGTCCCCCTGGTACCATTAATCCCTTAGCCCCGAGAGCATCGTATAATTCAAAGTCACGCAATCCAGTCTGCACGGTAGCAGTACCGGACTTGCGGTCAATTTCGACCCGAGTCATCTCGCTAACATCAATCACGATGCCGGCGTCAACGACCGACAAACCTTCGTAACTATGACGGCCGGATCGTATCCGAATCGGTACGTCTCGATAACGGGCCCAGCGCACGGCGTTGGCCACGTCCTGAGTATTCTGGGCGAAGACAATGATGAGAGGAAACTTATTGAAAAAGGTGTTGAATTCCATGCGGGCTGCATTATATTCCGAGTCACCTGGTACAACGATGTGTCCCGTCAGTTCCGGTTCCTTATTAGAAGTCATAAAGACTTTCCTCCTTATTTAAAAACTCTGTTCCCATTTGATGATTATGAAAGAAGGTTAGTAATTATTATTGTTATCGTAAGAATAGTTTGATTTCGGGCTCACCATACATTCTATGTTACGTAAGAGAGTAGAAATATAAAAAAGAAGCGCTAAACAAGGCGCTTCCTTTTATAGATCTTTTATCATGACAACATGCGGAATATCAGCTTCCATAAATACATCAGAAGTTGTTTTGTATCCAAGCTTATGATAAAACGGCTCAGCATGTGTTTGTGCATGAAGTTTCAGCTTTGGAAGAGATTCTTCTTTCGCAAGAACTTCTAATGCGTCCATGATCATCTTGCCGGCCCCTTTTTGGCGGTGGGATGATAAGACACAAATGCGTTCTATTTTCCCGATACCATCGACAGTGCGAAAGCGTCCAGCGCCAACTGGAACATCTTGATCGTATAATACAACGTGTTTTGCAGCTTGATCATATTCGTCGTATTCTTCTTCGGCTGCAACCTTTTGCTCATCTACAAACACTTGTTTACGAACGGAAAAGGCGTCTTCTAGCTGTTTTTCATTTTGTACGACTGCAATTTGCAAATTATTGTTGCTCCTTTCCTAAATGGAATGTTTCGTATACTGTCCATGTTCCATTTTCTAATTGATATAGTAAATGGAAACGATCGATTGGTTGCTCATAATAGAAATCTTTCATCTTTAAGCGACCTAAAACATCCGCATGCTCTGCGTCTGATAATTGTTGTCCAATTGTAAGGTGCGGCACAAAAGCATATTCGCGATCTTGTGTGAATATATCGCTATGCATTTCTTCGTTTAGAAATGTTAATTCAGGTGTTTTTTCTACTTTAAAATAAATAACGTTATTTACAGGTGCAAATGAGCTAACTTTTCCAACATGTAATGTAAACGTATTTGTTTTATTTGCAATTGTATGAAGCTCTTGTACAATCGTTTCTAATTTTTCATCAGCTACTTCGAAAGGTGCTTTTAATGTAATGTGTGGTGAAACTAATGCATAATGTGGATCATAACGCTTACGCAGACCGTTTGCTTTATCTTGAATCATTTTTGATGGAAAAATTACAATACCTAGTTTCATCTCTAAATTCCTCCCCTTGTCTGAACGTAAAATGTTTGTATGAAAAAAGAACTCTTCATTTATTATATCAGATAATTCTGAATGATACTGTATATTATTTCAGCGCTAGCATATGAGAAAACGCATGTGGTAAGTTTTTTTGCCAATATTTCCATGTGTGATTACCATTAAACTCTTCGTAATAAGTTGTAAATCCTCTTTCAGTAAGAAGAGAATGTAGCTCACGGTTTGGCGCTACAAAATCAGAAATATTACCATCTGTTGTTTTTACAGCTGTTTCTTCTGTACCGATGATGTGATATAAATCTAAGACGTGCGGCTCTGTAAAGACTTTAGTACGCTCTAATACAGATTCATTTACAAATGGCGACTGCATAATTACCTTTCCAAATGTATGCGGATACATAAGTGCAGTCATAAATGAAACCGTACCACCTAAAGAATCACCGATTAAAACGCGGCCTTTTCCCATTTGATATGTTGGGTACTGCTCATCTAAATATGGAACGAGTTCATGAGCTAAAAAGCGAATGTACATGTCATTTTGTGAGCCGTTTGGATGATATTTTTCTTTGCGATCGTGTACGTCTTTATATGGGATACCAACAATAATCGTTCGATCAATTTCCTCTGTTTCGCGAAGTGACTCTATAACGCGATGTGCTTTTCCAAGTTGAAAATAATCTCTGCCATCTTGTGCAATAACAATGGTGTGCTTATGAAGCGGTGTAAAATTTGCTGGTAAATAAACGAGAAGCGTTAGTTCTTCTTGCAATGATTTGCTGTAAAAAGTAAGTTCTTCAATTTTTCCTATTGTTTGTGTCATCGTGTAATCTCCCCTAAGTAAAAAGTTACTTCAACTTTATTTTAGCATAAGAAGGAGAAGAATCTAAAAAATTAGTATTCCATATTGGAAGAAAGGAGATATAATGAAATGAGAATTTTACTTATATAAATACAAATTGAAAAAAATAACATAAAAACCCTTTTCTTTCTCAAGGGGCGAGTGCACCTGGTCATGCATAGAAATGGTCAGGGCTTTTTCCTGCCACGTGCTAGATTTGAAACAAAGTGAGAAAGCGAGAGTAGGTCATGTTTTGTTATGCATAGCGTGACCTATATGTTGAAAAATCAAAATGGATTTATCCCGCTATTCGTGGGCAGTAAGACCCCCACCTCAAGATTCAGAGAGAAGCATTGTCCAGCTCTAGCGGCTAGAATCTCCGGTTGTTTCGCCCCCTCGGACGAGG
>NZ_JBALLY010000043.1:4999-6604 GCF_036963045.1 Bacillus sp. JJ864
ACTGCCCGTAAAAGCCCGATTGGTTCAACTAACCATCAGTGGGGGATGAAGAAAACCCCCACTGATGGAAGTTTCACTTTATATAGACAAGGAGACAGCATATGAAGCAGCAAAAATCAATAGCACTGCCGTTAGCGATTTCGATTATCACGATTTCATTTGCGGCTATATTTGTAAAAATGTCTACAGCACCATCTTCTATTTTAAGTATGTATCGTTTATGGATTATTGTGATTATTATGCTTCCGATTGTTTGGAAGAAAAGAGAGGAATTTACGAGAATTCAGAAGAAGGACTGGGGATTTTTAATTGGATCCGGCTTCTTTTTAGCGCTGCATTTTCTTCTATGGTTTGCATCGTTAAAATTTACAACAGTCGCGAGTTCTACGATTATTTTAGCATTGCAGCCACTCGTATCCCTCATTGGCGGATTTTTCTTATTTAAAGAAAGAACAACAATCATGGCACTTGCAACAATGGGAATTGCAATTATTGGTGTAGGGTGTATTGGATGGGGAGATTTAGGACTGAGCAGGGAAGCAGTCTTAGGAGACATACTATCATTTTTGAGTGTAATTGCAGTGGTTGGCTATTTATTTATTGGACAAACGACAGTGAAAAAAGTATCGCATTGGATTTATAGTTTTACTGTCTTTACATTTGCAGCTGTATTTTTAAGTATATATAACATGATGTTACAAATTCCATTTACAGGGTATTCATCATGGGACTGGACTGTATTTTTCTTACTTGCAACCGTACCGACTGTATCTCAAATGATTAATAATTGGTTATTGAATTATGTAAATGCAACAACCATTTCTATGAGTATTTTAGGTGAACCTGTAGGTGCGATGATCCTTGCTTTCTTTTTACTCGGTGAAAAATTAAATTCTATGCAAGTGGTCGGAAGCGTTCTTGTATTATGTGGTGTGTGTATCTTTTTATTACAGCAACAAAAGCGCCCATATAAAGAATCGGTAGAAGGCATGGTATATACGCAAGAAACGTAGTTGTTAAGGACAATCAAAGAAGTGAAAAGTGTAGATATTCATTCAACTAGCCACCGGTAAAGTACTGGTGGCTAGTTACATTTCATTTAGGTTTTATGATATAGGGCTGAACGTGGACAATACATAGATCTCGAAATTTCCCTTCTGCGGTTGTGGCAATAATAACGGCTCGTCCAGCTTGTTTTCCTATTACATTTGCTTTTTGTTTTTCAGTATGAATCTCTACAATATGAGGGTTCGTGCACGTCCAAATGATCTCTTGGTTACTTGCTTGTGAAGGAAGGACAGCTGCTGTAAGTTCTCCACGTTGCCCGGTTTTTAGTTTTAACTTAGCTTTCTGCAGTTGTATACCGATGACCGGCACAATAGAAGGAACAATGGTAATATGAGGCAGATCTGTTTGTAGTGCAGCGCATGAAGAAGAAATAAGGTGTTTTTGTGAGTGAAAAGGTGATTGCATATAAGGTGTCCTCCTTCGGTATAATGTTCTTAGTTATACTATATACAAAGAATGTTAGAAATAATTTAAGGTAATATAAAGAATTTGTTAATTTACAGAAAATTCAGTACAAAAATAAAAAACAATGCCTGC
>NZ_JBALLY010000044.1:0-182 GCF_036963045.1 Bacillus sp. JJ864
AAGTAATCAAATGCCGAACATGATGCCGATGATGGAAAACAATCAAATGCCACCTTTTGCACCAAGTCCACACCCACATCCATTACCATATTCGCAGTCTATGCCAGAACCATATTATCAAATGCCTTATCAGCAAAGTCCATACTACGGAATGCCAGCAATACAAGGGATGCCAGCAATGC
>NZ_JBALLY010000044.1:273-4804 GCF_036963045.1 Bacillus sp. JJ864
CAGCAATGCAAGGGATGCCGCCAATGCAAGGGATGCCAGCAATGCAGGGAAGGCCGCCATATGATATGCAATACACTTCTATGCCAAATCCGAATGTTGCGCCTGTCACAATGGATAATAATGTACCGTCAATGGAGTCAATGCATGAGGATTGCGGTTGTGATGGAGAACCGGAATTATATAGTCCGCAGCCGGGGATTCCGTATTTCCCACGTGAGTTTCATCAGCAAAACCCATATATTCCGTATACACCGCAGCCAGGTACAATGTATTATCAACAAAATCCTCCTTCTGTATTTGGAACACTTTATCCAGAAGAGGAAAATTAAAAAAATGTTAGGAAGCCGTTCTTTATAAAAGAACGGCTTTTGTGTGAGAATTTATTTGGGAACTCAGTGGAGATTACATGTACAAGCAATTGTAAAAGGCCTTATTGTTGGGAGTGGTATTGTATTAGGCGGATCGGATGAAATTATACATAAAGCACCAAGCGCAGGCTTTTGGAAGGTCAAGCAGACGAAAATGAAATGGGTACAACATATAACATAATTGACAAATATTTAAAGAGTGAGGGAGTTCCTGAAAAAGATCGTCTTATTATTGAGCGTCTTCATGTCTGCTCAGAGCGTAAGCATCATTTAGCAGCAGCACCTTCGAACATTTAAGTAAAATACTTACAGTGTAAAAACCCTCTTTGTGACTCATGATAAGAGGGAGCTTTTCGAATGAAAAGTTCATTCTAACAGAGGGGGTTTTTGTATTGAACAAAAAAATTAAACTTATTACCGCTTCTTTGTTAGTTACCAGTGCATTAGCTGCATGTGGTACGCCTAAAAATAAAAGTGCGATGGACCGTAATGCTACTTATAATTACGAGCGTACATCGTATGAGAATGCTTATCCGTATAGAGATAATGTAACGCGCACAGACCGTTCCACAGATTATGTCACATACCGTAACAATGCAAGAACCGACGACTATGGGAATGTAAAGTATACAAAAATTAATCAAGACATTCACAATCGTCGTGATAACGTTGGATACAATTATTACCGCGATGTAAATTATCACGGACAAATGACGAACCCGTATCCAACTCGTAATGTTACGATGAACAACACGTATATAAACAATGATGGTAAAATAGCTGAAGCAGTTACCAACCGAGTAAAAGGTATGGATAACGTAGATCGTGTTTCTACTGTTGTACGTGGTAACGATGTTGTCATTGCGGTCAAAACTCGTAACAACCCAGACGAAAAAGCGCTAGAAAATGACATTCGCAAAGCTGTTGCACCTCTTGTGAACAATCGTAATATCTATGTAACGGCAAAAGCAGATATGTTTACTCGCGTTGATACAATGAGCACGCAGCTACGAAACGGAACAATTACAAACGATTTAAATCGTGATATAACAAATATGTTCCGAGATCTTCGTACGAATGTAACTAACGTGGTGCGATAATGGAAAGAAGGGGGGATGTTATTTCCCCCTCTTTTTTATTTAAGTAATGTATTGCTTTCTCCTACCATTAATGTTATATTAACAAAGCGATGAGCTAATTTACGTAAGACGAGAGATATGCTTAAGTGCTAAACACGCGGATGTGGCCGCCTGGTCTCTCGCCGTAAACGCATCAAGACGCCTGCATGACAGGCGTCTTTCTTATTATATAGAAAATTACAGCGGAGTAGGCTGAAGAGCCCATTCCGCTTTTTTGTGTTCTTAATTTTGTACACCTAATTTTTATTCATAAAAAGTCTATTCTATACAAATTCATTTTAATGTTTTCAAATATCAATTGCTGCTATGCAGAATACAACCTAACCGCTACTTGCTTTCTCCTTTTGTTTTAACCTTGCACGTGGCAGAAAAAGGTCCTGACCGCTTCTATGCCCGGACAGATGCTCTCGTCCATCTAAAAATAAAGGGGTTTTTAATTGGTATTTATATAATCAGTTGATGCTGTTTTTCGAGATATCTAACTTCTAATCTTCTAAGGGGCATAAAACTTCTTTTTTCGGTCAAACTGTAAATAGAAACTTTTATTTTCCCTAAAAGAGGTGACAGCATATGAAGTTCATGATCGTTTCCATGCAGATTGTGCTAGCTGCGTTTTGTTTGTATCATGAATCGAGTGTAGCATCGGCAGAGAGTTCGGGTAATGAAGCCCAGCAGGAACCTCAAATTACAATCATGTTGCAGCGTATATATTTAGATGGGGAAGTGAGTCAGGAAATTTTTAGAGAAGAAGTTGTGAATTTAGAAAAGCTTTTAGAGCAATATAAAGATTGGCAACTCGTTGACCGAGATGATGTGCAAATTGTATTGCAACAGCGCATTGATGATATTTCGCCGTTATTAAAAACGAGTGGGTATTTTGGAGTTTCGAAAGAGGGAATCCTCCAAATTTTTAACGGTGTACCGGAAAAGGACAATGCCATCCATTCCTTCTTTCAAATTGATATGAAAAAGATGGAAAGTTATCAGCGTGAACAGCTGAAGCGAGGAATTCGGGTGAAGTCAAAAGAGCGATTTGTGAAAGTGATGAAAGATATGGAGCAATATTCTATGAGCAATGGAAACAGCCGTAGCTTCAAATAGCTGCGGCTTGTTTTTGTGTTTCTAAACTCATTTTTCGAGAGTATCTTGCCAATGTGAAAATGAAAAATAGGGTAGAGAACATTTGTTGGGGGAATCTCGCATTTCTATCGTTATTTATGTTAAAATGGAATACATGATTTGAGAGGGAGAGATACAATTTTGTTTGAATATATTACAGGTTATGTGGAATATGTAGGACCGGAGTATATCGTTCTTGATCATAATGGAATTGGTTATCAAATTTTCACGCCAAATCCGTATGTATTCCAAAGAAGTAAACAAGAACTTCGTGTATATACATATCATTATGTAAGAGAAGATATAATGGCCCTTTACGGATTTAAAACGCGTGAAGAGCGTTTATTATTTACAAAGCTTTTAGGTGTATCGGGGATTGGACCAAAGGGAGCGCTTGCGATTTTAGCTTCTGGTCAAACAGGGCAAGTTGTACAGGCGATTGAACATGAGGATGAAAAATTCTTAGTGAAGTTCCCGGGTGTCGGAAAGAAAACAGCACGTCAAATGATTTTGGACTTAAAAGGGAAATTGGCAGATGTTGTGCCTGATGCTTTTGTTGACTTGTTTTCAGATTCAGACCGTTTCGATGGGAAGAAAGGAACATCTGTCGAGCTTGATGAAGCATTGGAAGCACTTCGAGCACTTGGATATGCAGAGCGAGAAGTATCTCGCGTCGTGCCAGAATTATTAAAAGAATCACTTACGACGGATCAATATATTAAAAAGGCACTTAGTCTTTTACTAAATGGTAAGAGGTGAGTAGAATGGACGAACGTCTCGTTTCAGGAGAATCCGCGTATGAAGATGCGGACTTAGAATATTCGTTAAGACCACAAACGCTCCGTCAATATATTGGCCAAGATAAAGCAAAGCATAATTTAGAAGTGTTTATTGAAGCGGCGAAAATGCGTGAGGAAACGTTAGATCACGTATTATTATATGGACCGCCAGGACTTGGGAAAACGACATTAGCAAACATTATTGCGAATGAAATGGGCGTGAATATTCGTACAACGTCAGGACCAGCAATTGAACGACCAGGTGATTTAGCAGCCGTTTTAACGGCGCTCCAACCAGGTGATGTTTTATTTATTGATGAAATTCACCGTTTACATCGTTCAATTGAAGAAGTATTGTATCCGGCGATGGAAGATTTTTGTCTTGATATAGTTATTGGAAAAGGCCCGACAGCACGCTCAGTGCGGCTTGATTTACCGCCGTTTACGCTAATTGGAGCAACAACGCGTGCGGGAGCGTTATCGGCACCGCTTCGAGATCGCTTCGGTGTATTGTCTCGTTTAGAATATTACACAGTTGATCAGTTATCAGCCATTGTAAGGCGTACTGCAGAAGTGTTTGAAGTTGAAATCGACTCTTTAGCGGCTTTAGAAATTGCAAGGCGTGCACGAGGTACGCCTCGTATTGCGAATCGTTTATTGCGCCGTGTACGTGATTTTGCGCAAGTTCGAGGCGATGGAACGATTACGATAGAAATTACGCAAATGGCCCTCGAACTACTACAAGTAGATAAGCTCGGACTCGATCATATTGACCATAAGTTGTTGCTAGGTATTATTGAAAAATTCCGCGGCGGTCCAGTTGGATTAGAGACGGTTTCTGCAACAATAGGGGAAGAATCACATACAATTGAGGATGTGTATGAGCCGTATTTACTACAAATTGGCTTCCTGCAAAGAACGCCAAGGGGCCGCATTGTTACACCGCTTGTATATGAACACTTCGGATTGGAGATGCCGCAAACATGACGGATATGCCAAAGCTGCTCATTACAGCGGGTATTCTTTTTATTGTTGTTGGATTAGCTTGGAAGTTTATCCCGCATTAACGGGCAGTAAGACCCCCACCTCAAGATTTAGAGAGAATCGATGAAGATAGGTGGGGGAT
>NZ_JBALLY010000044.1:4848-31895 GCF_036963045.1 Bacillus sp. JJ864
CCCGATTGGTTCAACTAACCCTCAGTGGGGGATGAAGAAAACCCCCACTGAGGGAAGTTTCACTTTATAGGTAGGCTTCCAGGCGATATTTTTGTGAAAAAGGGAAACGTTACCTTTTATTTTCCTGTCATTACGTGTATTGTGATAAGTATTGTACTATCTTTTATTATGTACGTAATAAATCGATTTAAATAGAAATAGGTGAACATAAGTTATGGATATTAATCTGTTTGATTTTCATTTACCAGAAGAACTCATTGCACAAATACCACTTGAAGAGCGGGAAACATCAAGATTAATGGTGTTAGATCGTGAAACTGGTGAGATTCAGCATAAACATTTCACGGATATTCTTTCTTATTTACATGAAGGTGATTGCTTAGTTTTAAATGAAACGAAAGTAATGCCTGCTCGTTTGCACGGTGTAAAAGAAGATACAGGTGCACATATTGAAGTGCTTTTATTAAAGCAAGAAGATGGAGATACTTGGGAGACGCTTGTTAAACCAGCGAAACGTGTGAAAGAAGGAACGATAATTTCTTTTGGAGAAGGAAAATTAAAAGCAATATGTGTCGGAACTGGCGAACAAGGCGGACGTCAGTTGGAATTTTCATATGACGGTATTTTCTATGAAATTTTAGATGAGCTTGGTGAAATGCCACTTCCTCCGTATATTAAAGAAACGCTTGAAGACCGTGACCGTTATCAGACGGTATTTGCACGTGAAGTTGGTTCAGCAGCTGCGCCAACAGCAGGGCTTCATTTTACAGAAGAGCTGTTAGAAGAACTGAAGAAAAAAGGCATTCAATTAGCGTTTATTACGCTTCATGTTGGTCTTGGGACATTTAGACCGGTTTCAGCGGAAACAATTGAAGAGCATCATATGCATGCGGAATATTATCATATGTCAGCGGAAACGGCAGACCTTCTAAATCGTGTGAAGCAAGAAGGGGGTCGTATTATTACTGTTGGAACAACATCAACGCGTACACTTGAAACGATTGCAACAGATAATAATGGCAAGATTTGCGAGGCTTCTGGCTGGACTGATATTTTTATGTATCCAGGATATGAATTTAAAGCGATTGATGGTTTAATTACAAACTTCCATTTGCCAAAGTCAACTTTAATTATGCTTGTGAGTGCATTTGCAGGAAGAGAAAATGTTCTTCATGCGTACAATGAAGCGGTGAAAGAAAAATATCGTTTCTTTAGCTTCGGTGATGCGATGTTTGTTGCCTCTCACTCTCAAGTAGAGAAGAAATAAAAAAGGAGTAAAGATATGACAGCAATACGTTATGAATTAATTAAAACATGTAAACAAACGGGCGCACGTTTAGGGCGTGTTCATACACCACACGGCTCATTTGAAACGCCGATTTTTATGCCAGTTGGAACACTTGCGACAGTAAAAACAATGTCACCAGAAGAGTTAAAAGCAATGGATGCGGGTATTATTTTAAGTAATACGTATCATTTATGGCTTCGTCCTGGTCATGAAATTGTACGTGAGGCAGGTGGCTTACATAAATTTATGAACTGGGATCGTTCGATTTTAACAGATTCTGGCGGTTTCCAAGTATTTAGTTTAAGTGACTTTCGCCGTATTGAAGAGGAAGGCGTTCATTTCCGCAATCACTTAAATGGGGATAAATTATTCCTATCACCAGAAAAGGCAATGGAAATTCAAAATGCACTTGG
This sequence comes from Bacillus sp. JJ864, assembly GCF_036963045.1. Classification (NCBI taxonomy): domain Bacteria; kingdom Bacillati; phylum Bacillota; class Bacilli; order Caryophanales; family Bacillaceae; genus Bacillus; species Bacillus sp. JJ864. The sequence goes on from NZ_JBALLY010000044.1 coordinate 6,550, forward strand.
TTCTGATATTATGATGGCATTTGATGAGTGTCCGCCGTTTCCAGCAACATTTGAGTATATGAAAAAATCAGTAGAGCGTACGAGCCGCTGGGCAGAGCGTTGTTTAAAAGCGCACCAGCGTCCAGAGGATCAAGGTTTATTTGGTATTGTACAGGGCGGAGAGTTTGAAGAACTTCGCCGTCAAAGTGCACGCGATCTTGTTTCAATGGATTTCCCAGGTTATGCAGTGGGCGGTTTATCCGTTGGGGAACCGAAAGATATTATGAACCGTGTGCTTGAATTTACAACACCGCTTCTTCCTGATAACAAGCCGCGTTATTTAATGGGCGTCGGATCACCAGATTCGTTAATTGATGGTGCAATCCGCGGTATTGATATGTTCGACTGTGTACTTCCAACTCGTATTGCACGAAACGGTACGTGTATGACAAGTGAAGGCCGTTTAGTTGTAAAAAATGCAAAATTTGCGAAAGACTTTGGTCCGCTTGATCCGAATTGTGATTGTTATACATGTAAAAACTATTCACGTGCGTACATTCGTCACTTAATGAAATGTGATGAAACATTCGGAATTCGTTTAACGTCTTACCACAACCTGCATTTTCTGTTAAAATTAATGGAGCAGGTGAGACAAGCCATTCGTGAAGACCGCCTTGGAGATTTCCGTGAGGAGTTCTTTGAACAATATGGCTTTAATAAACCGAATGCTAAAAACTTCTAATACATAATAATTAAGGAGGAATAAAAGATGAATCCAGGTATGATGAATATTGTCATGATCATTGCGATGTTTGCGATTTTCTACTTCTTACTAATTCGTCCGCAACAAAAACGTCAAAAGGCTGTAGCGCAAATGCAAAGCGAACTGACAAAAGGCGATACAATCGTAACAATTGGTGGCTTGCACGGTACAATTGAATCTGTAACCGATACAACGATTGTGATTAAATCTGGTGGTTCACACCTTACATTTGATCGCAGCGCAATTCGTGAAGTTGTGAAAAACTAATGCAAAAGGTGCCCTAAAATATTACTTTTAGGGCACCTTTTTTAAAAATAAAACTAAGTATTGCCAAATCAATAAATAATAACGAGAAAATATAATTGATTTATCTGGTAGATTTTTACTTATGAAATGTAGTCGAGATGCTTTTTTAGTTTATTTTTTTATTACAATTAATTACATTTTCAATTAAGCCTTTACCAGGAAAATCAGCAGCAATAATTCCTGTATATGCTGGTTTTTTATTCGCTATATAATCAGTTGTTAACACGTTTGTTCCTTCAAATGAAATGGTACAAATCCCTAAAAAACAACCTGTTCTTGGGAAGTCTGGATACGAACTATTCCAACCAGGAGTAGTAAGGCCAGTAGCTAGGCGAGGTGCAGACGTTCCAGGGCTACTATGTCCACTAGCTACAAAGTATGGGAATGAACCGCCGCTACCACTTAAATAATTTATAGATTTATATTGATAACCATTTAGGTAATCCTGATTTGTTTCTTCCAGGTGTCCTTTTACAGATTCCCATTTAGAATATAAATCCCAGTTTGTAGACAGAGAATATTTATCTTGCTTATGAAGATAAGCATAATTAATACCAATATTTGATCCACCAACATCGCGAAGAATTACAATTTTACCACGCATTTCTTTTAGTTTAGGGTTAGTTATTGTGCCGTATCGACTATCCCAAAAGAATCCAGGGTATTTATCCATATATCCGCGAAGTGTGTTAGTAAATACTTCATTTGATTCGGAGCTATATTCTTGTTTCACTCGCATCAGAATTGTTTCACTTGGATTTTCTTTTAAGAATGCAGTAACCTCATTTAGGACGTCATCAAACATTGCATTCAAATAATAAGGGCCATGATGAATTGCAAAAGCTCCATCCGTATATTTACAACGAATGTCTAAAAAACGAATTCCAGAATGTAATTGCGTTTTTAATGACATAGATTGTGTATGGACGATATCGGCTGGGGCGCTCCATGAAGTACTATAAGCCATGGAATCGTGTGTACCTGGAATTGATAATTGATTTAATTCCGTATTATCGTTAATGCTCTTCATCCAATTTGGATTTTCATATCCTATTGTAGAATCATGAGAATAACCTGGGTGTTCATGAGCAAATGCTGATGAAGAAAAAGTAAAAATAAGCATGAAAGCGATCATGCAACTAAAGATGTTTTTCAAGTTGATTTCCTCCTTGTATAGTAGTAAAAAGTTTGTGATAGAATGTCTAGTTGATTCAGAGTGCTGGAGAAGCATCGCTGAATTTTGTTGCGTTTTTCACAATCTTAATTGTATAGCGAATAAATAAAATTTCAATATATAAATAAAACGATAAATATGCAATTATGCATATTTAAGGGGGGTATGTAAGGTTTCTTGGATCTTTTTAATTTCTATACAGGCAAAAATATAAAAGCTGTCCCAAAAAGATCGTTATGTAGTAATCTTTGGGGACAGCTTCTATGTTTAATATGTTGTCCGCTTACCGATATTGACCCCAAGTATGCCCCCAATTGTACTTGCCGCAATAATGACAAGTTGATATAGAAGCTGTGCGTTCGATAACGCCGATGAAAAGCCTAAATAATTTACAAGAAATACGAGAATAGCAAATATGACTCCAGTTGATCCACCGACAAACCATCCTTTTCCTTGTGCTTTTACTCCAGCAACAAATCCAGCGATTACCGTCGACACAATTGCAAGGACAAGAAGTGCGATAGATAAAGTCCCTTCATTTATGTTTGTAAATTTCAATAATAAAGCAATGATGATACTTGCTAGACAAGCAAAAATAAGTAAGGTAACGATGCCGAATCCAACTGCAATTGATAATTTTTTCGTTCCATCCATAGAGCATCTCTCCTTTCTAATACAAGCATATTTCCTCTTTTGCTAAGTTAGACTAGTTTCTTTTTGTGTGGGGAAACTAATGTATAGAAATTGCAATGAGAAAGGAAAGGGAAGATGGAACTACTTCAAATTGTCTTTCGAACAATTCTTTTATACAGTGTGATGTTAATTATTTTTCGGCTGATGGGAAAACGCGAAATTGGTGAATTAAGTGTTTTAGACTTAGTTGTGTTTATTATGCTTGGTGAAATGGCGGTTATTGCAATTGAAAATATGGATAAGGCAATTTGGCATCAACTCGTTCCGATGGTGCTTATTATGGTCATTCAAATTGTGTTATCCTTTATCTCCCTAAAAAATCAGCGCATTCGTCACATATTAGAAGGAGAGCCGGCTATTATTGTACGTGAGGGGAAAATTGATGAAAAGCAAATGCGTAAACAGCGTTACAACATGGATGATTTACTTATGCAATTACGTGAGCAAAGTATCGGTGATATACGCGATGTCGAGTATGCGATTTTAGAGCCATCGGGAAGACTATCAGTATTTGAAAAACAAAAAAGTAAAAAAAGTAAAAATGACACACCATTATTTTCAGTTCCGCTTATTATTGATGGAGAAATTCAGAAAAAGCATTTATACATGATGGAGCATACCGATATTTGGCTGGAGGATAAGTTAAAGAAATTAGGATATAAGGATATTGAAAATATTTCATATTGTAGTTTTCAAAACGGTCAGTTTTTTGTGGATGTAAAAGATGAGTAAAGATATACTCCAAACAGGACTTCATGAAACTATGTCGAATAGAAAAGAGCAATGAAGTCTAATTTGGGGTGAATGATATGGGAGTCACACTAGAAAAAGCAACCGTCTCTGATGCGGAACTGATTTATACGATGCAAGTAGAGGCTTTTCTGCCGTTATTGGAAATATATCAAGATTATAATACGAATCCGGCAAACGAGAAGCTTGATAGAGTCATTACGAGAATTACTAATCCGAACGGTGGATTTTATAAAATCATGTACAATAAGAGCGTTGTTGGTGCTGTATGTGTAGTTTGGAAAGAAAAGACAACTGAATTTTGGATTAGTCCTATGTTCATTCTTCCAAAGTATCAAGGAAAAGGAATTGCTCAGAAAGTAATGTTGTTACTAGAAGAGATGTTCCCGCAAGCAACAAGTTGGGAGTTAGCAACAATTTTAGAGGAAAAACGGAACTGTTATCTGTATGAAAAAATGGGTTTTGTACAGACTGGTGTTAGGAAAAGATTGAATGATTGTACAACGCTTGTCTATTATAAAAAGCCGCTGTAGTTTATTAAATAAAAACAGCTATCGAATTTATTTTGATAGCTGTTTTTATTTTAAAAAAGAAAGTTTACGAAGAATAGGAAGCCTTAGTAATTCTTCTTTTCGAATAATGCGAAAAAGGATTAACAGAAATACATATAGTATCGAAGTAGATAGTACTTCCCATAATGTTTGCATGCCAAGTGAAGGTGAGAAGATCATGTGTTTATGTATGTAGTAACCTACTCCTCCGGTGATGATAATAGCAAGTAAACCGTATATATAATCTTTTATATAAATAGTAAATGTAATTTTTTTTAAGACAGTTGCATAGTGAAGTAAAGTAACTGTAACAATATTGGCTGCAATTGCAAGAGCGACGCCCATCATTTGAAACTGTGGTTGCGAGGCCAAGACGAAAATAACAAGTAATTTCACGATTGCTCCGATAAATGTATTCATCATGGCAGCTCGTGCTAAATTTAGAGCTTGTAATACGGAAGTGAGTGGTCCTTGGAAATAGTGAAATAAAAAGCAAGGTGCAAGCACTTGAATGAAAAGTGTAGCACTATCGGAACCATACATAAGCGTTAAAATGGGCGAAGCGAATACATATAAAATGACGACAGACCAGCCACCTGTAATAAGAGAGATGCGCATTGCTTGCTGTAATCTATGCTCTACTAAACGGCGCTGTTTTTTGGCATTTGCTTCACTAATAGAGGGCACAAGTGCCGTGGAAAGAGCATATGTAATAAAGGCTGGAAGAGACAAAAGTGGAAAGGCATATCCATTTAATATACCGTATTGCTGCGTTGCGATAGAAGCTGCAACTCCGGCAATTGCTAAACTTTGCATAACAACGATTGGTTCGAAAAAATAAGAAATAGATCCAATTAAGCGGCTTCCCGTTGTAGGAAGTGCAATATCCATTAAAGAATAAAAGGTGCTTTTACTTTCTTTTACAGTACTTATAAAATGGGGACGAATGGTAAGGTGTTTTTCTCTTTGAAATAATGTTAATAAAAATAATAAAGAAGCAATTTCTCCAAGTACAGCTGAGAGCATGGCACCTGCTGCGGCGTATTCCACTCCGTATGGTAAGAAAAAGCGAATACATACGGCAATAATGGTAATACGAACGCCTTGTTCTAGTACTTGTGCATAGGCACTCGGCTTCATGTTTTGTCTCCCTTGGAAATAACCGCGCAGCACAGAGGAAACGGCAATGACAGGTACAACTGGTAAAATAGCGATTAATGGATAGTAGGTTCGTTTATCAGTTAGTAATGTTTCTGCTAGTAAAGGAGCAAGAAGCATAATTCCGATTGTTAATAGAATACTAATGACTGAGGTAATGGCTAATGAAACGGTTAATATTTTTTTAACTTGTTGTTTATCATGTGTAGCTTCTGCTTCAGCAATCAGTTTTGCGATGGCAACTGGAAGGCCGATTTGTGTAATGGTAATAGCTAATATAAATGTTGGAACAGCCATCATATATAGTCCAACACCTTCTTCGCCTAAAATACGTGCCATCACAATGCGGTTAATAAAGCCTAATATTTTTGTAATAAAACCAGCGAACATTAAAATAAAGGCACCTCGTAAAAAGGTTTGTTTCGTCATCGTTTTCTCCTACCTTCTCAAAATCAGTGGAATGATTTACAATAATTTATATGCATGAATAAGATAAGCATGACAAGCTTTTGAAATGAGGAACGTGAGATCAGAGGGAGATGAGCTAGAAATGGCTGAGAAAGAGGCATTAGTAGAAGCGTATCGAGAGCAATTACAAATCGTTTTGGACAGTAAGGTGGAAGAATTTCAAATGCTCGGCTATGATCGTGTTACACTAGAAGACGTATGGAAATGTTTAAAGAATAAAAAGTGGAAAAAAGTAGGGCCCAATGTCAGATTGTATGAGCTTGTAAATGATGTGTTAACGTTAACAGCTAGCGATTATATGACATATTTAACGCTGAAGGCGTATCAAGCACCGCTTTGGTCGTTTGATGAATATGAAAATAAATAATAAGGTTGTAATTGGTTTGTTCTTCCTCTTGCAGTATAATAATGAGTATTGATAAAGAGGTAATTTTGGAACAAGCGCTTTTGTTCAAAGGAGGAACAAGAAACATATGGCAAAGCGAAGTAGCAGAATCGTTGCCTTTTTCCTCGTTGTGTTATTAATTGGAGGAATCATTGGAGCAACGACAAAAAACATTACAAAAGGAATTAACCTCGGACTTGATCTTCGAGGCGGCTTTGAAATTTTATATGAAGTAAAGCCAGCGAAAAAAGGGGATAAAGTTACCAAGGATACTCTTGTGAGTACGGTTGGCGCACTTGAAAAACGTGTAAACGTTCTTGGTGTAAGTGAACCGAATATCCAAATTGAAGGAAATGATCGCATTCGTGTGCAGCTTGCCGGCATCAAAGATCAACAGCAAGCGCGAGATGTATTATCAACTCAAGCGAAATTAACATTTCGTGATGTAAATGATAACATCCTTATGGACGGTGCGGACTTAGCAACGAACGGTGCAAAGCAAACGTTCGATGAGCAAGGTCGACCAAGTGTTAGCTTAAAGTTAAAGAGTGCTGATAAATTCCGTCAAGTGACTGAGAAAGTATTAAGCATGAAGCCAAACAATTTAATGGTAATTTGGCTTGACTTTGAAGAAGGAAAAGATTCTTACAAAGCAGAAGCAGCGAAACCAAAACCGAAATATTTATCAGCAGCTACCGTGAGTCAAGTATTTAACCAAGCGGAAGTATCTATTGTTGGTGGGAACTTTACAGTAGAGAGCGCAAAACAACTTTCAGAGTTGTTAAATGCCGGAGCACTTCCTGTTGATTTAAAAGAAATATACTCTACTTCTGTTGGAGCGAAATTTGGTGAGCAAGCACTGCAAAAAACAATTTTTGCTAGTGCAATCGGTATAGCGCTTATTTTCTTATTTATGCTTGTGTTCTATCGTCTACCTGGTCTAGTAGCGGTAATTATGCTTGGTTTATATATTTACATAACGTTACTTGTATTTAATTGGATGCACGCGGTTCTTACATTGCCGGGTATAGCAGCGCTCGTGCTCGGGGTTGGAATTGCGGTTGATGCAAACGTAATTACATATGAAAGGCTGAAAGAAGAACTGCGCATCGGAAAATCGATGTTATCGGCATATCGTGCAGGGAATCAGCGTTCATTATCAACCATTTTAGATGCAAATGTTACAACACTTGCAGCAGCCGGTGTATTATTTGCATATGGTACAAGTTCTGTTAGAGGATTCGCGACAAGTTTAATTGTAAGTATTTTAGTTGGCTTTATCACAAACGTATATGGTACACGTTTCTTACTTGGCTTACTTGTGAAGAGCCGTTACTTTGATAAAAAATATGCTTACTTTGGTGTAAAACCGAAGGAAGTTATTCCGTTATCAAAAGGTGTAGAACATGCACCAACGAAATTTGACCGTATTAACTTTGTTAGTATCGGACATAAATTCTTCTGGTTCTCAGTTGTTGTCATGATTGCGGGTTCGATTATTTTACCGATTTTTAAATTGAATCTTGGTATTGATTTTGAAAGTGGTACGCGCATGGATATTAAAACAAATCAAGCAATAACAGTATCACAAGTACAAAAAGAATTGCATGATTTGAAAGTAGATGTGAAGCAAGAAGATATCGTGCCAACAGGTAATGATAATAAAGGATTTGCGGTTCGTACAATTGGTGTATTATCAAAAGATGATATTTCGAAAGTAAAAACAGTCTTCCACGATAAATATGGTACAGAGCCAAACGTAAGTACAGTTTCACCGACAATCGGGAAAGAAATTGCACGAAATGCACTAATTGCTGTGCTGATTGCATCAGCTGTTATCATTTTATATGTGAGCATTCGTTTCCGCTTCACATATGCATTATCAGCAGTATTAGCACTTCTGCACGATGCATTCTTTATTATTGTTGTGTTTAGTTTACTTCATCTAGAAGTTGATTTAACATTTATCGCAGCGGTGTTAACAATTATCGGTTATTCTATTAACGATTCGATTGTTACGTTTGACCGAAATCGCGAGCTATACAAACAAAAACAAAAAATTCGCACGTTAAGCGATTTAGAAGAGATTGTGAATGCGAGTATTCGCCAAACAATTGGTCGTTCAATTAATACGGTTATGACAGTGTTACTGCCTGTTATTACGTTATTAATTTTCGGCAGTGAGTCATTACGTAACTTCTCAATTGCGTTATTGGTCGGTTTAATTGTTGGTACTTACTCTTCTGTTTTCGTTGCATCCCAAATTTGGCTGATGCTTGAAAACCGCCGTTTGAAAAAAGGAAAAGGTCAGAAGAAAGTAGAAGTAAAGACATCTGAACCGCAAGTATAAGAAAAAATCATTTGAATTTGAATGAAAAGAGATGCCTCTTTGCAGGCATTTCTTTTTTTGTTCTGGGATAGAATAGAGTAAGGGTTAGTGCGTGATCAAGTGTATGTTGATGAAAGAAAGGGTTTCGATTATGGAAAAAGATGAACGTTTTAAACAAGCGGAATTTGGGGCAATTATTGGAATTATCGGCAATATTGTGCTTGCGATTGTCAAAGCAGTTATTGGATATATTGGAAATAGTAAGGCGCTTATGGCAGATGCAGTTCATTCTGGTTCGGATGTGATCGGTTCATTAGCAGTCTTCTTTGGACTGCGTGCAGCAAAGCAACCGCCTGATGAGGATCATCCATATGGACACGGGAAAGCAGAATCTATTTCTGCAATTATTGTAGCTGTTCTCCTATTTATTGTTGGAATTGAAATTGTTGTTTCTTCTGTTAAAGCTTTTACAGAAGTGCTCGAGCCTCCGCGCTGGATTACTGTGATTGCTGTACTTCTTTCTATTGTTGTGAAAGAAGGGATGTTTCGTTATAAATATCAGTTAGGCAAAAGGATAAATAGTGATGCTATTATTGCAAACGCATATGAGCATCGTTCGGATGTATTTTCATCAATTGCGGCTTTAATTGGTATTGGGGCAGCAATTATAGGGGATAAATTGGGGGTGGAGTGGCTTGTATATGCCGATCCAGTTGCCGGTTTATTTGTATCTTTACTCGTTATAAAGATGGCTTGGGATATCGGAAAAGAAGCGATTCATACAACGCTGGATCATGTGCTTCATGAGGAAGATGTTATTCCGATGAGAGAAGCGGTTATGCAAGTGGAAGGAATTAAGAAAATAGGTTCGCTATATGCAAGAGAGCATGGACATTATGTCATCGTTGATATTAAAGTGTCTGTTGATCCATACATTTCGGTAGAAGAAGGACATCGCATTGGTAAACGCGTGAAAGAGGTGCTCATGCAGCAAGATCATGTACAAAATGTTTTCGTTCACATTAATCCATACTCTCCTGATTGATCTATATAAGTCAAAATGAAAAAACGACATACAACCATTTTTTTAGGTGGGCGAAAGCATCTAGTCATGCGTAGAAGCGGTCAGGGCCTTTTTCTGCTATAAGTTGAAAAATCAACATGGATTCATATCTGAAAAGGAATGGCCCCCTAAGAGTCTGATTGGTTCGAGTAACTGTTTTAGGAGAATGACACTTCGAAAATAGAAGTGTCATTGGATTGTCACCCCTTAGTCTGTCTTGTATAATAGACAGGTTAAGGGGTGATTTCGTGTTACAACCGAAGACGCGTTGGAAAGAAAAGGATAATAATGAGGAGCATGTAGAACAATTGGCAAACAAACTTCAATTGTCATCTCTTGTTACTTCGTTATTATTAAATAGAGGTTTAGATACAGAAGAAAAGATTGTGGATTTTTTAAATACAGAGCAGCAAGAATTTCACGATCCTTTTTTACTTGAAGGTATGGATTGTACTGTAGAGCGCATTCGCCAAGCGATTCAAAACGGTGAACAAATTTTAATTTTCGGTGACTATGATGCGGACGGTGTTAGTAGTACAACCGTTTTATTTTTAGCATTACAAGAACTCGGAGCGGATGTAGAGTTTTATATTCCGAACCGATTTACAGAAGGATATGGACCGAATGAAGAAGCGTTTCGCTGGGCGCATCGCGCTGGTTTCTCACTTATTATTACGGTTGATACAGGGATTGCTGCTGTTCATGAGGCGCAAGTTGCGAAGGAGCTTGGTATTGATTTAATTATTACTGATCACCATGAGCCGCCGCCAGAATTGCCGGAAGCTTTGGCTATCATTCATCCGAAGTTAGAGGATGGTATATATCCATTTCACTATTTAGCAGGTGTTGGTGTTGCGTTTAAAGTTGCCCATGCTTTGCTTGGCAACGTACCAGAACATTTATTAGAAATTGCTGTTATTGGTACAGTAGCCGACTTAGTACCTCTTTATGGTGAAAATCGTCTGCTTGTGCAGCGTGGTTTGAAAAAGCTGCGAGCGACGCAGCGAGTGGGATTACAAGCGCTGTTTAAAGTTGCGAATATTTCGCAAGGTGAAATTACAGAAGAGAGTGTTGGATTTGCAATCGGACCACGCATTAATGCAGTCGGACGATTAGAAGATGCAGCTCCGGCTGTTCATTTACTATTATCAGAAGACGTTGAAGAGGCAAAAGAACTCGCGCAAGAAATTGATGAACTAAACAAATTACGAAAAGATATTGTAAAGCAAATTACAGAAGAAGCGATTGCAGAAGTAGAAACACATTATCCACCAGAAGAGAATACAGTATTAGTGTTGGCAAAAGAAGGGTGGAATCCCGGCGTAATTGGGATTGTTGCTTCGAAGCTCGTAGATCGCTTTTATCGGCCGACAATTGTCCTAAGTATTGATCCTGAAAAAGGCACAGCAAAAGGTTCAGCTCGTAGTATTGAAGGTTTTGATTTATACGCGAATTTATCAGATTGCCGTGATATATTACCGCATTTTGGCGGTCATCCAATGGCGGCTGGTATGACTCTTAGTATGGAGGATGTCGATGAACTGCGCCGCCGTTTAAACGAGCAAGCTGCTGCATTGTTATCGGATGAAGATTTTATTCCAGTTACTACGGTCGATGTCGTGTGTAAAGTGGAAGATGTCACACTTGCTGCAATAGAAGAAATGCAAAAGCTTGCTCCGTTCGGTGTTGGAAATCCAAAGCCGCGCATCGCTGTGAAAGATGCAAGTCTAGAAAGTATTCGTGCCATTGGTTCCGATGGCTCGCATTTGAAAATGACACTTCGTGATGGACAAGCAACATTAGATAGTATTGGCTTTGGTTTCGGGGTATTCGCAAAAGAAATTTCTCCTGTAGCGCAAGTATCGATTGTCGGAGAAGCTTCTATTAACGAATGGAATAATTTCCGTAAACCACAAATTATGGTTCAAGACATTGCTGTAGAAGCTTGGCAATTATTTGATTGGCGCAGCATGCGTAATGTAGAAACGAATTTAGCGGATCTTTCAAGTGATAAACTGACAATCGTGTATTTTAAGGAAGAAGCACTGCAAAAGTTTTCGTTAGAAGCATATAAAGATTATGCAATACAGGCGAAAGATGTGACAACATTAGAAGGTCGCTACGCTGTTATTCTTGATTTACCAGATGCGACAGAAGACTTAAAGCACATATGTGAAAAAGGATTCCCAGCCCGCGTTTATACTGTTTTTTATCAAGAAAATAATCATTTATTTAGTACGGTTCCTACGAGAGAGCATTTTAAATGGTACTTTTCATTCCTGCAACAAAAAGCACCATTTTCACTTCGTCAATATGGAGAGCAGCTTTGCCGTCATAAAGGCTGGTCAAAAGATACAGTAAATTTCATGACACAGGTGTTTTTTGAGTTAGAATTTGTTACAATAAAAGACGGTGTCATTTTTATGGCAGAAGAAATGAAAAAGCGTGATTTAACCGAATCAAACACGTATCGTGAGAAAATAAACCAATTACAATTAGAAAAGGAACTGGTTTATAGCACATATCAGCAGTTATATGCATGGTTTGAAACGATTCGTAATCATAAAGAAGTAGAACAGTTAGGGTAAAGGACTTGTATTTACAACTCTTTTATATTCGAGGAGGATTCATAAATATGGATTTCAAGAAACATATTGCAATCGTACCAGATTATCCGAAAGAAGGTATTGTCTTTAAAGACATCACACCTTTAATGAACGATGGACAAGCATATAAAGCAGCAACTGATGAAATCGTTGCGTATGCAAAAGAAAGAGATATCGACCTTGTAGTAGGACCAGAAGCACGTGGTTTTATTATTGGATGTCCAGTTTCTTATGCATTAGAGGTAGGCTTTGCACCGGTTCGTAAATTAGGTAAATTGCCACGTGAAGTAATCAAAGTAGAGTATGGTAAAGAGTATGGTAAAGATGTGTTAACAATTCATAAAGATGCAATCAAATCAGGTCAACGCGTATTAATTACAGATGACTTATTAGCTACAGGTGGAACAATTGAAGCAACAATTAAGCTAGTAGAAGAACTTGGCGGTGTTGTTGCAGGTATCGCATTTTTAGTAGAGCTTACTTACTTAGATGGCCGTAAAATGTTAGATGGCTATGACGTATTAGTGTTAGAACAATATTAATCGTAAACAGGGCAACATGCGGAGTACCCGTGAATCTCTTTGAGAGGAACGGGTATTTTTATATATGTATCGAAAAAAAGTAAAATGAAATGTCTGTAAAATCTTTTCCTTTTCACAATTCACAATCATTACGTTATAATGGTAAGATAAAAATTATTCTAATTGGCAAGGAAAAAGATTATGAATCTTCAATAAAAGGTGATTAGATGGCGAATGAACAAGTACTAACAGCTGAGCAGGTACTGGAAAAAGCAGGGCAATATTTACAAGATGATGATATAGATCTTGTTGCGCGCGCCTATGAATTTGCACGCGCAGCGCATAGCGAGCAATACCGAAAATCAGGTGAACCATATATTATCCATCCCATTCAAGTAGCAGGAATTTTAGTGGACTTACACATGGATCCGTCTACTGTATCTGCGGGATTTTTACATGATGTAGTAGAAGATACAGATGTAACATTAGAAGATATTGAACGTGAATTTACAAAAGAGATTGCGATGCTTGTTGATGGTGTAACGAAGCTTGGGAAAATTAAATACAAATCTCATGAACAGCAGCAGGCGGAAAATCATCGGAAAATGTTTATCGCAATGGCGCAAGACATTCGTGTTATTTTAATTAAGCTTGCTGACCGTCTTCACAACATGCGAACATTGAAACATTTACCACAAGAAAAACAGCGCCGCATTGCAAATGAAACATTAGAAATTTTCGCACCATTAGCACACAGGCTTGGAATTAATACGATTAAGTGGGAACTAGAAGATACAGCGCTTCGGTATTTAAATCCGCAGCAATATTATCGTATTGTCAACTTAATGAAACGTAAGCGTGCAGAACGCGAAGAATATTTAGATGAAGTTATGACGGGAATTCGCGACAAATTAAAAGAAGTTGCAATTCAACCAGAGATTTCTGGTCGTCCGAAGCATATTTATAGCATTTATCGAAAAATGGCAATGCAAAATAAACAATTCAATGAAATTTACGATTTGTTAGCTGTTCGTGTTGTCGTAAATAGTATTAAAGATTGCTATGCCGTTCTAGGTATTATTCATACGTGCTGGAAGCCGATGCCGGGCCGTTTTAAAGATTATATCGCAATGCCAAAAGCGAACTTATATCAGTCGCTGCATACGACAGTAATTGGACCGAAAGGCGATCCGCTTGAAGTGCAAATTCGTACGAAAGAAATGCATGAAATTGCCGAATACGGAATTGCGGCACACTGGGCATATAAAGAAGGAAAAGCTGCTGAAACAACAGGTACGCTTGAGAAAAAATTAACATGGTTCCGTCAAATTTTAGAATGGCAAAACGAAGCTTCGAATGCAGAAGAATTTATGGAATCATTAAAAATTGATTTATTCTCTGATATGGTGTTTGTCTTTACGCCAAAAGGAGATGTCATGGAATTGCCGCTTGGCTCTGTACCAATTGACTTTGCTTACCGCGTTCATTCTGAAATCGGGAATAAAACGATTGGTGCAAAAGTAAACGGTAAAATGGTCACTCTAGATTATAAGTTAAAAACAGGCGACATCATTGAAATTTTAACATCTAAACACTCGTATGGTCCGAGTCAGGACTGGGTGAAATTAGCGCAAACATCACATGCGAAAAATAAAATTCGTCAATATTTCAAAAAGCAACGCCGCGATGAAAATATTGAAAAAGGCCGCGAGCTTGTTGAAAAAGAGGTGCGAGGCCTTGAGTATGAGATGAAAGAAGTATTAGCACCTGATAACTTAAAGCGTGTTGCTGAGAAATTTAATTTTGCAAATGAAGAAGACATGTTTGCAGCTGTTGGATATAACGGAATTACCGCATCGCAAATTGTGACGCGCTTAACAGATAAATTCCGTAAGCAACGTGAAGAAGATTTAACAGAAGTAAAAGAAGTTCGTAAACCAATGAAAATTCGCAAATGGGATTCTGGTGTGAAAGTAAGCGGTGCGGATAATCTGCTTATCCGTTTATCGAAGTGCTGTAATCCAGTTCCAGGCGATGAGATTATTGGCTATATAACAAAAGGACGCGGTGTCTCGATTCACCGTACAGACTGTGTAAATGTTCATACAGAAGAAGCGCAGGCAAGACTGTTAGAAGTAGAGTGGGAAGGCAGCCCAGAAAAAGAAATTGAATACAATGTTGATATTGAAATTTCAGGATATGACCGCCGCGGTTTACTAAATGAAGTACTGCAAGCTGTAACAGAAACGAAAACATACATTTCAGCTGTTTCAGGAAGAAGTGATCGCAACAAAATGGCGACGATTCATATGTCTATTTCCATTCGTAACTTACAGCATTTGAAAAAGGTTGTCGAGCGCATTAAACGGGTTCCGGAAATTTATGCGGTGCGCCGCATGATGCATTAATAAGGAGTGAAGAGAAGTGAGAGTTGTCTTACAACGATCAAAAGAAGCATCTGTAACAGTAAAAGGTGAAGTTGTAGGGCAAATTCCTTTCGGCTTAACACTTTTAGTTGGAATCACCCATGAAGATACAAAAAAAGATGCAACGTATATCGCTGAAAAAATTGCAAACTTACGCATTTTTGAAGACGAAAACGAAAAAATGAATCATTCTGTATTAGACGTTGGTGGACAAGTTCTTTCCATTTCACAATTCACATTATACGGAGATTGCCGAAAAGGAAGACGCCCAAACTTTATGGATGCAGCAAAACCTGACTATGCAGAGCGCCTGTACGATTTCTTTAACGAAGAACTTCGCAAACAAGGACTGCATGTAGAAACAGGACGGTTCGGAGCAATGATGGACGTTCAGCTTATTAATGATGGTCCGGTGACATTGATTGTAGAGAGTAAATAATGATGATGGAAGAGAGGGGATGTGTTTTCCTCTCTTTTTTGTAACAACGTATAACCCTTACATCAATATGGAACAATAGTCATTAGAATTCCACTATTGAATGTGAGGGATATACGTATGCGTATGAATGAAAAGGGAAACTCTGCTACTAACGGAGCGAACCAATTGTTTAATGTGAATTTTCATGAGTTTATTTCAAAAGAACAGCAAAATACATCGCTCGAACTTGCTTCTGAATTTGGGATTTCTTTAAAAGATGTGAAAACTTTAAAGAAGCATCTCGGACGTTCTTGAGAATCTTGACAATAATTGTGAATAACCGTATAGTAGTAAACAAATTCATTTTTTACAGTTACATATGTTATAAACCGATGATAGAGAAGAGTAGATGAGAGACACATGAAAAGAGAGGGAATGTCTGGGGCTGAAAACATTTCTGCATGATGACTGATCGAATGACACTCTGTAGGTTTCGTCTTGAAAAGCATAGTGCTTAGTAGAGGTCGAACGCAATTTAAGCGTTATTAAAAAAGTGGAAGCATACGTGCTTCAATTAGGGTGGCACCACGGGTATTATACTCTCGTCCCTACTGTATAATCAGTAGAGGCGGGAGTTTTTTTATTTTTATTATTATTGAGAAAATGAGGAGGAACTGAATATGTCTATTCAAATCCCACGCGGAACGCAAGATATCCTTCCTGGTACTGTGGAACTATGGCAGTATATTGAAGGACAAGCACGTGAAATTTGTCGTCGTTACAACTATAAAGAAATTCGCACACCAATTTTTGAGCATACTGAATTATTTTTACGCGGTGTTGGGGATACGACAGATATCGTTCAAAAAGAAATGTACACATTCGAAGATCGTGGGGAGCGCAGCTTAACACTTCGCCCAGAAGGAACTGCACCAGTTGTACGTTCTTATGTAGAAAATAAAATGTTCGGTGATGCTACGCAGCCGACGAAATTATATTATATCGGGCAGATGTTCCGTTATGAAAGACCACAAGCAGGACGTTATCGTCAATTTGTTCAATTTGGTATTGAAGCAATTGGCAGTAATGACCCAGCAATTGATGCAGAAGTGATTGCACTTGCTGTTGAGTTTTATCGCGGCATGGGCTTAAAAAATATTAAAGTTGTGTTAAATAGCTTAGGTGATGCAGCGAGCCGTAAAGCGCACCGCGATGCATTAATTGCACACTTTGAGCCGCGCATCGGTGAGTTTTGTTCAGATTGCCAATCTCGTTTAGAGAAGAACCCACTTCGTATTTTAGATTGTAAAAAAGATCGCAATCATGAACTAATGAGTACAGCGCCATCTATTACAGAATACTTAAACGAAGAATCAAGCGCGTACTATGAAAAAGTACAAGAACTATTAACAATGATGGGTATTCCATTTGAGAAAGATCCAAACCTTGTGCGTGGTTTAGATTATTATCAGCACACTGTATTTGAAATTATGAGCGAAGCAGAAGGATTTGGGGCGATTACGACGTTAAGCGGCGGTGGTCGTTACAACGGACTTGTACAAGAAATCGGTGGACCAGAAATGCCTGGTATTGGTTTTGCGATGAGTATCGAACGTTTAATTATGGCACTGAAGGCTGAGAATATTGAGTTACCAATCGCTCATCACATTGATTGTTATGTTGTAGCGCTTGGTGAAAAGGCGAAAGATCATGCTGCAAAAATTGTCTTTGATCTTCGTAAGGCTGGATTAGCGGTTGAGAAAGATTACTTAGATCGTAAAACGAAGGCGCAGTTTAAATCAGCGGATCGTCTAAGTGCAAAATATGTAGCTGTATTAGGTGATGATGAATTAGAAAAAGGCATTATCAACTTAAAAGATATGGCAACGGGCGAACAAGAAGAAGTTGCGTTAGATGTATTTGCTTCTTACGTAGCAGAAAAGTCACTATAGGGGGAAAAGAAAATGGCTGAAAGAACGCATGCATGCGGAAAAGTAACAGTAGAAGCAGTTGGACAAGCGGTTCAATTAAAAGGTTGGGTACAAAAGCGCCGTGATTTAGGCGGATTAATTTTCATTGACTTACGTGACCGTACAGGTATTGTACAAGTTGTATTTAGCCCAGAAACTTCTAAAGAAGCGTTAGAAGTAGCAGAAACAATTCGCGGTGAATACGTACTGCATGTAGAAGGTATAGTTGTTGAACGCGCAGCTGGTGCAATTAATGAAAATATGGCTACAGGCCGCATTGAAGTACACGGGGCGAAAGTAAACGTACTAAATGCAGCAAAAACAACACCAATTATGATTACAGATGATACAGATGCATCAGAAGATGTACGCTTAAAATATCGTTATTTAGATTTACGTCGTCCTGTTATGTACAACACATTCAAAATGCGTCACGACGTAACGAAAACAATTCGTAACTTCTTAGATAATGAAGATTTCTTAGAAGTAGAAACACCAATTTTAACGAAAAGCACACCAGAAGGAGCTCGTGATTACTTAGTACCAAGCCGTGTACATGAAGGTGAATTTTATGCATTGCCGCAATCTCCGCAGCTATTTAAGCAGCTTCTTATGGTCGGCGGATTTGAGCGCTATTATCAAGTAGCACGCTGCTTCCGTGATGAAGATTTACGTGCAGACCGTCAGCCAGAATTCACGCAAGTCGACATTGAGACATCATTCTTAACGCAAGAAGAAATTCTCGAAATGACGGAACGTATGATGGTAAAAGTGATGAAAGAAGCAAAAGGTCTAGAGGTGAGCGTACCATTCCCGCGCATGACATATGCTGATGCAATGGCACGCTACGGCTCTGATAAGCCTGATACACGCTTTGCGATGGAACTGATTGACCTATCAGAGTTTGCGACAGGCTGCGGATTTAAGGTGTTCACAAGCGCTGTAGAGAGCGGTGGACAAGTAAAAGCAATCAATGCAAAAGGTGCAGCGAGCAAATATTCTCGTAAGGATATCGATGCATTAACAGAATTCGTTAAAGTATACGGAGCAAAAGGGTTAGCTTGGTTAAAAGTTGAAGAAGACGGTTTAAAAGGACCAATCGCAAAATTCTTTAACGAAGAAGATGCAAATGCGCTTATGAGCACGTTAGAAGCGAATGCTGGCGATTTATTATTATTCGTTGCTGATAAGAAGAGCGTTGTTGCAGACAGCTTAGGAGCCCTTCGTTTACGTCTAGGTAAAGAACTTGAGTTAATTGATGAAAGCAAGTTTAACTTCCTATGGGTAACAGATTGGCCGCTTCTTGAATATGATGAGGATGCTGATCGTTACTTCGCAGCGCATCACCCATTCACAATGCCATTCCGTGAAGATGTAGAACTATTAGAAACAGCGCCAGAAAAAGCGCGTGCACAAGCGTATGACCTTGTATTGAATGGTTATGAGCTTGGCGGCGGCTCACTTCGTATTTACGAGCGTGACGTACAAGAAAAAATGTTTAAAGCACTTGGTTTCTCACAAGAAGAAGCACAAGAGCAGTTCGGCTTCTTACTAGAAGCATTTGAATACGGTACACCGCCGCACGGAGGAATTGCATTAGGTTTAGACCGCCTTGTCATGTTACTTGCAGGTCGTACGAACCTTCGTGATACAATTGCTTTCCCGAAAACAGCAAGCGCAAGCTGCTTATTAACAGAAGCGCCAAGCCCAGTCGCAGACACGCAGCTTGAAGAGCTTTACTTACAATTAAAAGTAAAAGAAGAGAAGTAAGAACGAATCCTAGATGGACATACTAATTCCATCTAGGATTTTTTATTTGAGTATATAACTTATATAAATACAAATTGAAAAAATGATATAAAAACCCTTTTCTTTTTAGTGGAGGACGAGAGCAACTGGCCGTGCATAGAAGCGGTCAGTTCCTTTTCCTGCCACGTGCAAAGTATAAAACACAGAGAGGAAGCAAGAAGCAGTCATGTTTTATTCTGAAAGGCAGCGACTTAGATTCTAAAAAATCAAAGTGGATATATACAAATAGTCGGAAAAACGCTAGAATACATGGTAGACCATTTTTGTAATAGGAGTGTAGGACGCATGTTACATCAATTTTCACGTAATGAATTAGCCTTCGGTAAAGAAGGTCTTGAAATATTAAAAAATAGTACAGTAGGTATTTTAGGAATTGGCGGCGTTGGTTCGTTTGCAGCAGAAGCGTTAGCGCGTTCTGGCGTAGGTCGTCTTGTATTAGTTGATAAAGACGTTGTGGATATTACAAATGTTAACCGTCAAATCCATGCGTTACTTTCTACTGTGGGTCGTTCGAAAGTAGAACTAATGAAAGAACGTATTGCTGATATTAATCCGGACTGCGAAGTTATCGCATTAGAAATGTTTTATACAGATGAAACATACGAAGAGTTCTTTAAACATGGTTTGGATTTCGTAGTGGATGCATCTGATACAATTACGTTCAAAATTCATTTAATTAAACAGTGCTTGCGACGTAAAATTAAAATCATTTCAAGTATGGGTGCAGCAAATAAAATGGATCCAACTCGTTTCCGCATTGCCGATATTTCTAAAACAAATACAGATCCAATTGCGAAAGTCATTCGTACGAAACTTCGTAAAGAAGGTATTAAAAAAGGTGTGAAAGTTGTATTCTCTGATGAAAATCCAATTGTGATTCGTGAAGATATTCGCAAAGAAATCGTTCCAGATGAAAATGCAAAAATTCGCAAAGCGAAATTACCACCGTCCTCTAACGCCTTCGTTCCGTCTGTGGCAGGCTTAATTATGGCAAGTCATGTTGTGCGTGAACGTTTGAAGGATATCGAGGTAAAACGTGTGGGACAAGAGTAAAAATAATAAAAAAGCGTATGCTCTTATGGGGAGCATGCGCTTTTGTTAATTTATCATTTTATACCCCAGAAGACCCCTTCTTCAAACGCGTGAAGGGCAGAGCCAAGCGGTAAGAAGGGGATGAATGGGGGCTCTTGCTGCTCCTTTTTCTGTCTGATTCTCATACACATGAAATTTTTCTGTAAAATCTCATGTATTTGTTGAAATCGCTTCTTAGCTTGTATAAAATAGAAATAGAAAAGGAACAAATGTTCTTGTTAGGTAGTGAAGAAGGAAAATGAAGAAAACCTATTTTTCTCAAAGGGTGTATAAACATACCTTACCAACTGCACTTGTGAACGAATTGTCTCATGTTTTGCACATTTTCAATCAAGCAAAACGTTTTGCCTTTCAAACTTTGGTTCGTGAAAAGCGCTGGAGCCGAAATCTGCATAATGAAAGTCTACAAATTGTCTTGAAGAAACACTTTAGTCTTAACGACTATTATGCCAATAGTGCTCGGCAAGAAGCGATTGCCCTATTCTCCGCTTTAAAAGAACAACAAACACTCCATCTTCAACAAATTGACGAGAAAATCAAAGACCTCAAGAAGAAACTCAAATCCGAACGCTCCTATCTAATGAAGATGAAAAAAGTGAAAGAGAGTTTTAAGAAAGGGAAACCGACATTTCCGAAGAACACTTTTTTACCATCCAACCAAGCGGGATTGTCTCCCTTTCTCTTCCAAAGAAAACGATGATTTGGCTGACCTTCTATTCTTTTGAACACTGCTATTTAGACCCGAAAATCAAGAACACAAAAGCAAAAATTGGACGGTTGAAGCACCGATTAGACCGCCTTCAACAAAAGAAAGAAAAGCTGCAAAAACATGTTCCAAGTGCTGTGTTTGGCACAAAAAAATTATTTCGATCTCAGTTTACAAAAGAAGAATTTGAACCCATCATGAAGGATGGAAAACTCTTTTCTCTGCCGCCCGAAACAAACAGATGATGATTTCCGGCCGCAAAGATGCTCGCTGTGGTAACTTTGTTTTTCAATACAACATGGAAAAACAGGAACTCACTTTTACCTCTATTCGTGGAAATGTGTTGACTTTCCCGTTTGTGATGTTTCCGTATGGACAAGACATTGTCAACCATGTAATAGAAACACAAATCGCGTGTAAACAAAAAAAGAAGTATGGTCAGCCTATTTCTTGGTCGATCGAAGACCACGGAACGTATTACCTCATCAAATGTATGGTAGATGTAGAACCCAATCCCTACATTAACTTCAGTACAAGTGATGGTGTCATTGGAGTGGATTGTAACTATGATCATTTGGCCTGGGTAAATGCTTCAAAAGATGGAAACTATCTCGAAAGCGGCATTCTTTCTTTTTCTTTAGAGGGGAAATGTTCTGGTGCCATTACAAAAATTCTAGAAGCAGAGGCGATTCGTCTTGTCGAATTGGCCGCCCGAAAGAACAAACCGATTGTGCTGGAGAAGCTGGACACTACGCTCTCGAAAACGGGAAATAAGTACGATAGCAAGAAGAGAAACCGAAGGAAAAGTATGTTTGCATACCGAAAGATGATAGATGCGATTCAAAGCCGTGCAAACAAGATGGGGGTGGATGTAAAACAAGTAAACCCGGCGTACACATCGATTTCTGGAAAAATGAAGTATATGCGCAAATTTGGTATCTCCATTCATCAAGCAGCTGCTTTCATGATTGGGAGACGCGGGTTAGGTTATCAAGAGAAGGTACCGAACGTGTTCAAAACCTATATGGATCTAACGAACATGCATCATTGGAAACAATGGAACAAACAACTAGCTGTTCGTACACATGTATTGTATACGTTGTTTGATGTAAATCGGCCTCATGATGGTATGAACGAATCTCATATGGAGCTAACAGAAGAAGAAAGAAAGAAAAGGAATGCGCAAATTGCTTGCGTATAAAGGATGAGATTACGAGTTACTCGACCTACTTCTTAACGATACAAAACAGAACACAAGGTACCAGTCTTTTACTCCCTTCACCAGAGCAGATGATGTGGTCTAGGAGCTGGGTGCATTGCCTTGTGTTCTCTCCTCTATGTCGCTTGAAGAGGGCGTACCTTTTTCTGTCTGCTTGCACAGGGGCAGAAAGGGGTCATCTTTAGGTACTTCGGATTGACGGTATAGAGAACTTCTCTTGTTGAACGGAGAAGGTTCTAGAACCTGTTGTCATCGGAGCAAGAGGTTCTAGAATCCCCCACTTCAAGTGGCGGTAGCCGATAAGTGGGGGTAGTTCAATAATGATGATTGAAATAAGTGGTGTTCCAATGAATGTTGGAAGAAACCAGATAAATAATGTTGGAATCTCTTTTATGAGTGGGATTTTTGAAGCGTTTGTAATAAGAGTTGCCGTAACGATACCGATGTAAGAGCCGAGCATCCCTGAAATGTGTGTAGAAATCCAATTTTTCCATCGCATCTTTGCGGATACATACCCCATTAATGCTAAGCCGTATGAGAATATGGCGATGTAAAATAAATAGGAGTTTTTTTCCCAATGAAGGATTGCAAAGATAACCGCAGTTA
This sequence comes from Bacillus sp. JJ864, assembly GCF_036963045.1. Taxonomy (NCBI): domain Bacteria; kingdom Bacillati; phylum Bacillota; class Bacilli; order Caryophanales; family Bacillaceae; genus Bacillus; species Bacillus sp. JJ864. The sequence goes on from NZ_JBALLY010000044.1 coordinate 29,542, forward strand.
TAAACACAATGACGTAAAAACCGTGATATACTTCTCCAAATAGTGTATGAATACCACGTTTCTTTTTAGCAAAACCGGAAAAAAGACCTGTAATCAAACAAATAAAACCTGAAATAATATGAATGATTAAAAATAGTGAAAACAGGACGAACACCTCCTTTTACATAAGTATGCTAATTAAAAGGAAATAGATATAAAAAATAAAAATCCAAAAAATGTAAAATGAAAAAAGAGAGTGGCTAAGCTACTCTCTTTTTTCATTTTAATTTTCCGCTGTGTACACAATATCTAAATTTCCGTTCTGATCCATTTTGAAAATCGGTGCCATCTGCTCTTTTGGCTCGTCTAATATAACAAGTTTGCGAGCTCGGTCCATAATTCTAACAAGTGTTTCATAGTCTTCTTGTACAGATTGTTGTTGCTTCTGCAATGTTTCAAGCTTTTTCTCTAATTCTTGATTTGTTTTTCGCTGTTTTTCGAGCTGTCGACTTAACGTTTCATTTTCAGTTTGTAACTTCTCTAATCGCGGATTGTTTTGTTCAATGTTTTGAAGAAATGAGATTACCTCTTGCATCGTAAGTGATGGTTGATTTGCGCTGAGTTCCTCTGAAAACTCAGCCTCAATAACGACCTTTTTCTTCGCCTCCAATCGTGATACTTGCGGTTTCGGTTTTACTGCTTGCTCTCTCTTTAATTCTTTTCGTTGTTTTCTCGCAATTTGCACAGCTTCTTCATAGCCTTGCCGAACTTCTGCATTCCAACGAAAGCCGCAAGCGGCAGATGTTCTATTTAATTGATCGCCCACTTCATCAAATGCTTTTAGTTGCGTGCTGCCATCGCGAATGTGATGTAAAACGGTTTCTGCTAGAAGTAAATCATCTTCTCCAGTCCATGCATCCTGGCGCATTTTCATTGCGAAACCTCCATATTTCATGTCGTTTTCGCTTATATTACCCTTTTGATTCACTTTTATACGAATGTTGCAATCTTTCATAAACAGAAGCAAGTGCTTGTTCAAACTTTCCTGTTTTCTTTGGTTTATAGTATTGCTTGTTTTTAATTTTATCCGGTAAGTATTGTTGCTGAACCCATCCATTAGGATAATCGTGCGGATATAGGTAGTCAATTCCTCTGCCGAGCGATTCTGCACCTTTATAGTGACTATCTTTTAAATGAGCTGGAACATCACCAGTTTGTCCGTTTCGTAAATCGTGAAGTGCTGCATCAAGCGCCTTATACGCTGAATTTGATTTTGGTGATAAACATAGCTCAATGACCGCATTGGCAAGTGGAATGCGCGCTTCTGGAAAGCCGACGCGTTCTGCGGATTCGATGGCAGCTAGCGTACGAGGACCGGCTTGTGGGTTTGCAAGTCCAACATCTTCGTATGCCATAATCAGTAATCGTCTGCCAATGCTTTGCATGTCACCAGCTTCAATAAGGCGAGCTAAATAATGAAGAGCGGCATTCACATCACTTCCGCGCACTGATTTTTGGAAAGCTGATAAGACATCGTAATGAGCGTCGCCCCCTTTGTCATGTACAAAACTTTTCTTCTGTAAACATTCTTCAGCAATTTCAAGTGAGATTTCTACTGTTTCTTCATTTGTTGTAAAGCTAGATAAGACAGCGAGCTCAAGTGCATTATAAGCAGAGCGCATATCACCGCCAGATGCGTTTGCGAAGTGACGCAGAGCTTCATCGGTTACGATTACGTTGTATTCTCCTAGTCCTTTTTCCTGATCAGTTAAAGCGCGTTTTAATCCTTGTAAAAGGTTTTCCTCTGTTAAAGCGTGTAGTTCAAAAATTTGACAACGGCTTCGAATAGCGGAATTAATTGCGTGAAATGGATTGCTTGTCGTTGCCCCAATTAATGTAATGAGCCCGCTTTCTAGGTGAGGAAGAAGGAAATCTTGTTTTCCTTTATCTAATCGATGCACTTCATCTAAAATTAAGATGAGATGTCGATGCATTTTTGCCTCTTGGACAACAACTTCCATATCTTTTTTATTATGAGTAACAGCATTTAATAGACGAAAAGGCATACCGATACTGCCGGCAATGGCGCTTGCGATTGATGTTTTTCCTGTTCCGGGAGGTCCGTATAAAAGCATTGATTGTAGATGCTTTGCTTGTACCATCCGCCATAAAATTTTGCCTTCGCCCACTAAATGTTCTTGTCCGATAACTTCTGTAATATTGGTCGGACGCATTCGATGTGCGAGTGGTTGTTTCATATGTTCTCTCTCCTTCAGTGCCCGTTCGTTGCTTATCCCGCATTAACGGGCAGTAATACTCCCACTTCAAAATTTGGTAAAGCAAAGAAGTTAGATGGGAGATAAACTGCCCGTAAA
>NZ_JBALLY010000044.1:31920-83141 GCF_036963045.1 Bacillus sp. JJ864
AAAAGCCCGATTGGTTCAACTAATAATCAGTGGGGGGATAAAGAAAACCCCCACTGATTAAAGTTTCACTTTATGTTATAAATTCCGAGTGATTTGGTATACTTATATGTTATCATTTCTGTTAGAAAAGTTGAAATTCCTTATCATACTATATTATGCTATAATTTCAAAGGATTTTGATTTCAGAGAGTGTTTTTCCTATTAAATAAACGAATAACGAACGAAGTAGAAGCAAAAGACTTGAAAAGAGGTGCTACATATATGAAAATCTCAACAAAAGGCCGTTACGGTTTAACAATTATGATTGATCTTGCGAAAAAGTTTGGAGAAGGACCGATTTCGTTAAAATCGATTGCGCAGGCGCACGATTTATCAGAGCATTATTTAGAGCAATTAATTTCTCCGCTTCGTAATGCGCGTCTTGTGAAAAGTACACGCGGTGCATATGGTGGTTATGTGTTATCAGATCAACCGATTAACATTACAGCAGGTGATGTAATCCGCGTATTAGAAGGACCGATTAACGTAGTAGAAATGTTGGATGAAGAAGAACCAGCACAACGTCAGCTTTGGATACGTGTTCGTGATGCAGTGCAAGAAGTTCTTGATAGTACAACGTTAGAGGATTTAGTACGCTATGAAGAAGAAAACAACGGCGGTTATATGTTTTATATCTAATTCCGTGTGTAACGATTTGGAAAGAAGGAGATATTATGGAACGCATTTACTTAGATCATGCTGCGACATCTCCGGCTCACCCAGAAGTAGTCGAAAAGATGATTCCATATATGACAGAAGTATTTGGTAACCCGTCAAGCATCCATTTCTTTGGACGCCAAGGCCGTCATGTAGTGGATGAAGCAAGACGTGCGTGCGCGCGCAGCATTCATGCAAATCCAAATGAAATTATTTTTACAAGCGGCGGTACGGAGGCTGATAATTTAGCCCTTCTTGGCGTAGCTCGTGCGAATCGTAAGAAAGGAAATCATATTATTACGACAGCAATTGAGCATCATGCGATTTTGCATACGTGTAATGTGTTAGAGCGAGAAGGGTTTGAAGTGACGTACTTACCTGTTGATGAAACAGGTCGTATTCGCATTTCAGATTTGCAAGCGGCATTAACAGAGCAAACGATTCTTGTCTCGATTATGTTTGGGAATAATGAAGTTGGTACAGTGCAGCCGGTAGCAGAAATTGGTGCTCTATTAAAAGAACGTAGCGCTTACTTTCATACAGACGCAGTACAAGCATACGGTTTAACGACAATTGATGTGAAAGAGCTTGGCATTGATCTCTTGTCAATTTCAGGACATAAAATTAATGGTCCAAAAGGTGTAGGCTTTTTATATGCAGGGCAGCATGTAAAGTTTGAACCGCTGTTAACAGGCGGAGAGCAAGAGCGAAAGCGCCGTGCTGGTACAGAAAATGTTCCGGGAATTGTTGGACTTTGGCAAGCTATTTTGTTAGCAGAACAAACGCGTGAGCAAAAAAATGCCCAATACAAGGAATTTAAAGATATAATGATATCTGTCTTTAAACAAGAAGACATTACTTTCGAGGTAAACGGAAACTTCGAACATAGCTTACCACATGTGTTAAATATAAGTTTTACAGGAATGAATATTGAGTCGTTTCTTATGAATTTAGACTTAGCGGGAGTTGCGGTTTCAAGTGGATCTGCTTGTACAGCAGGCTCCATTGATCCGTCACATGTACTCGTAGCGATGTTCGGAAAAGAATCCGATAAAATACGTTCATCCGTACGCTTTAGCTTCGGTTTAGGAAATACGAAAGAACAGGTCGAAAAAGCAACGTACGAAACAGTGGAAATCGTGAAGCGATTAACACAAAATGAATATAGGGGGTGACATGATGAACAAACTACCTCACGAATCGCGCGTTGTCATCGGGATGTCTGGTGGCGTCGATTCATCTGTAGCAGCAATGTTATTAAAGAAACAAGGCTATGATGTAATCGGAATCTTTATGAAAAACTGGGATGATACGGACGAAAACGGTGTATGTACAGCAACAGAAGATTATAACGATGTCATTGAAGTGTGTAACCAAATTGGAATCCCGTATTATGCAGTCAATTTTGAAAAGCAATATTGGGATAAAGTATTTACGTATTTCTTAGACGAGTATCGCGCTGGGCGTACACCAAACCCAGATGTAATGTGTAATAAAGAAATTAAATTTAAAGCATTTTTAGAACATGCGATGGCACTTGGTGCAGATTATGTGGCGACAGGACACTATGCACGTGTAGCGTATATAGACGGGGAATATAAAATGCTGCGCGGCGTTGATGATAATAAAGACCAAACATATTTCTTAAATCAACTTGGACAAGACCAATTATCAAAAACACTGTTCCCGCTTGGTGAGTTAAAGAAGCCACAAATTCGTGAAATGGCGAAAGAAGCTGGTTTAGCAACAGCGGCGAAAAAAGATAGCACAGGTATTTGTTTTATCGGCGAACGTAACTTTAAAGACTTTTTAAGCAACTACTTGCCGGCACAGCCAGGTAAGATGCAAACATTATCTGGTGAAGTGAAGGGGAAACATGACGGTTTAATGTATTATACAATTGGACAACGTCACGGCCTTGGCATTGGCGGCAATGGAGATCCATGGTTCGCTGTTGGAAAGAACTTGAAAGAAAACATTTTATATGTAGAACAAGGATTCCATAATGAACTGTTATATGGCGACGAAGTATTTGCTACAAATGTAAGTTGGGTTAGCGATAAGCCGAAAGAAAAAGAATTTGCATGCACAGCGAAATTCCGCTATCGTCAAGCGGATAACGGTGTAAAGGTTCAAATCGTTGATGAGAATACAATTCGTATTCTTTGTGATGAACCAATTCGTGCAATAACGCCAGGACAAGCAGTTGTTTTCTATGATGGAGATGAGTGCTTAGGCGGTGCGACAATTGATGACGTATACCGTAATGGTAAGAAACTTGATTATTTAGGATAAGAAAGAAGAACCTCTGCCTTGTATCGGTCAGAGGTTTCTTTTTAGATAAAAACGAATTTTCGTTCGCTCGGAAAATAGATTCTTTGTTATAATTTGTTGTAGAGGTGAAGGATACATGTCAAATAAGCTTGAAACAGGCATTCAATATATGCAAGAAGGAAACTGGGAAGAAGCCGCAAAAAATTTTACTGAGGCGATTGAGGAAAATCCAAAAGATGCACTCGGTTATATTAACTTTGCAAATTTACTAGATGTCTTAGGAGATAGTGAACGTGCTATTGCCTTTTATAAACGTGCGATTGAATTAGATGAGCAATCTGCTACGGCATACTATGGATTAGGAAATATATATTATCAGCAAGAACTTTTTGCAGAGGCGAAAGAAGCATTTGAGAAGGCAATGCAAGCGGGACTGCAGACAGGAGATGTGTCGTTTATGCTTGGCATTACATATGTGCAGCTTGGAAATGACCGTTTAGCACTACCGTTTTTACAACGTACCACTGAATTAGATGAAAATGACGTTGAAGCCATTTTCCAATGCGGATTATGCTTGGCGCGTCTAGAACATGTAAAAGAAGCAAAACCTTATTTTGAAAAAGTTGTAGCACTTGATGAAGAACATGCAGATGCATATTACAACTTAGGTGTTGCATATGCGTTTGAAGAAAATCGTGAGAAGGCGCTTGCGATGTTTAAGAAGGCTGTAGCGATTCAGCCAGATCATTTTTTAGCTGGTAATGGTATTCGTTTATTAGAGCAAGACGCATAAAATGGGAGGAGGGGCAAAATGGGAAATCAACATGCAATGGATTTGTTTGAGGAAGAGCAAAAGTTTATAAAAGCACAAGTTCTTCATACCATTTTCCACAACGAAGAAAACCTCTATTCCGTTGTCAGTATGAAAATTATTGAAACGAATGAAACGTATGACGAAAAAAAGGTCATGATAACAGGTTACTTTCCCCGCATGCATGAAGATGAAGTGTTTACACTAACGGGTCATTTTAAAGATCATCCAAAGTACGGGAAACAATATCATATTGAAACGTTTAAAAAAGAATTGCCGCAAACCAAAACCGGAATGGTGCAATATTTAGCGAGCGATTTATTTAAAGGAATTGGGAAACGAACAGCTGAAAAGATTGTTGATCATCTTGGTGAACATGCTATTTCGAAAATTATGGATGATCCCGCAGCTTTGGACGGGATTGTAAATAAGCAAAAAGCACAGGAAATATACGAGACGATTATTGAACATCAAGGCCTTGAAAAAGTGATGAGCTTTCTAAACGGTTATGGGTTTGGAACGAAGCTCTCTATTAAAATTTATCAACAGTATAAAGAAATGACACTTGAAGTCATCCGCAAAAATCCGTATCAACTGATTGAAGAGGTAGATGGTATTGGATTTGGCCGAGCGGATGATATTGGCCGAGCGCTTGGTATCTCTGGTAATCATGCTGATCGAGTACGAGCAGGTTGCTTCTATACATTAGAGCACGTTTCGCTGCAAGAAGGTCATGTGTATATGAAAAGAGAGCAGTTAGTGCAACAAACGATGGAGTTATTAAATAACCAAGAAACGGCTGTTACAGAAGAAGATGTTTTACAATGTACGGAAATGATGCAAGGAGAAGGCAAAATTATTATAGAAGATGAGCGTGTATATTTAGCCTCCTTGTATTATTCTGAAAAAGGTGTTGTAGCCTCCATCAATCGTTTACTTGGCCAAGAAGAACTTCCTTCCTTTCCTGAATCGGAGCTGTTGTTAACAATCGGAAAAATTGAAGAGCAGTTCGGCGTGCAATACGCACCGCTTCAGCAAGAAGGTATTCAAACAGCTCTTCATAAGCCAATGATGATTTTAACAGGTGGACCTGGTACAGGAAAGACGACTGTTATTAAAGGGATTGTTGAAATGTATGCTTCTCTTCATGGTTTATCATTAGACCCGAAGGATTATAGTGATGACAATCCGTTCCCTATTTTATTAACAGCACCGACAGGAAGAGCGGCAAAGCGTATGAGTGAGTCAACAGGATTGCCTGCTTGTACGATCCATCGTCTGCTTGGATGGACACCAGAAGGATCGTTTCAACGTAATGAGCACGATCCTGTTAAAGGGAAGTTACTTATTATTGATGAATTTTCTATGGTTGATATTTGGCTTGCGAATCAATTGTTCAAGTCGTTGCCAACTACGATTCAAGTCATCATCGTTGGAGATGAAGATCAATTGCCATCTGTTGGTCCCGGACAAGTGTTGAAAGATTTATTAGAATCGGGCGTTATTCCGACAGTAAAGCTTACGGAAATTTATAGACAAGCAGAAGGTTCATCTGTCATTCAGCTTGCTCATGCGATTAAAAAAGGTGTATTACCTTCTGATGTAACGCAAAACAAGAAAGAGCGTTCGTTTATTGCTTGCACAGGTACGCAAATTGTTGATGTTGTGAAGAAAGTGTGTGAAAACGCACAAACAAAAGGGTTTAGTGCGCGTGACGTACAAGTGCTAGCTCCGATGTACAAAGGGCCAGCAGGTATTAATACATTAAATGAAGCGCTGCAAGAAGTATTTAATCCGAAAAAAGAAAAAAGAAAAGAAATCGCATATGGCGAAGTTGTATACAGGACTGGAGATAAGGTGCTTCAACTTGTCAATCAACCGGAAAGTCAAGTGTTTAACGGTGATATCGGTGAGATTGTGTCGGTGTTTTATGCGAAAGAAAATGTGGAACAACAAGATATGGTTGTTGTTTCTTTTGACGGTATCGAAGTGACCTATACAAAGGCAGATTTAAATCAAATTACACATGCGTATTGTTGTTCAATCCATAAATCACAAGGAAGCGAATTTCCAATTGTAATTATGCCTATTGTGAAAAGTTATTATCGTATGCTGCGCCGCAATTTAATTTACACAGGGATTACACGCAGTAAAAAGTTTTTAATTATTTGCGGCGAAGAATCAGCGTTTCAATCTGGTGTAAATCGCCTTGATGATGCGCTCCGTCAAACTACATTATGCAATCGCCTGCAAGGAAAGACCGAAGCGACTGAGGTGATAAGTGAGGAAGGCCTCGATGTGGAAAACATTTCACCGTATGATTTTATGTAGCGAGGTGAAATTATATAGTGTAATGCAGTTCTTCTCATGTATAAACATATACAGTTTGGACATAATGGCGTAATAGAATACGGGAGATTGTAAGGAGATGAACGCCATATGTTCAGTTGTCCAAACTGTAAAGGAAAAGATATCGGGAAAATCGGTGTGAATCAATATTATTGCTGGAACTGCTTTATTGAATTATCGATTTCAAAGGGGAAAATTCATACACATCAAGTCGAAGAAGACGGCTCATTAAGTTCTTTAGATGATTTATTTGATGAGAATGAACGGACAATCGGCTAATAAGGAGAGTGTTAACTTTGAAATTGCGCTCATCATTAATCGCATTAGGTGTAGGAGCAGCGGCATATCAATATGCACGTAAGCAAGATGTATTTTCAAGACGAAATATGAAAAGAGCACGTAAAATGCTGAGGTCTTACTTATAATTTACATTATGTATGTGAAAAAGGCTCCCTAATTTTTGGGAGCTTTTATTATATCTGGCGATTCATCCCCCGCCTCAAGTGCGAAACGGTAGGTGGGGGTAGTTCAATATGTACTTGTATAGAGATAAAATAGTCCAATCTGGGAGAAAAGATGAGAAAGTCCATAGCAGCCCAATCCTAAAACGCCATAGTACCAGAGATGCCTGGCGCGTTCTTGATTGGAAGAGGGAATGAAAAATCCCTTCCAAATGCCAAAGCCAATGCATACCCATTCCAATAGCATACAAAGTGTGGAAAGACCTAACATTAACCAAACCATTGTATTCCCCCTAACTTTGTGGAACAAATTGGGATATTACTGTTTATTTATGTGCAATACTTTATGAAAATGTATTTGTTATGTTAAGTATTTTTCTACAAAACAGTAAGAATACCTACAAAAATATTATGGCACGGCAATGTTTTTTATTTTTTACACATAACCTTCTTTATTTCTTTTCAAACTAAGAAATAGAGGAGGTTTTTCTGTTGAAGAATCTTAAAATTATTTGGATTTATCGGTTAGGTTTATTGTTGCTGATTTTTTTATGTTTGCTTGTCTTTTTGAAAATTAAGCCGTTATGGGCACCGATTTTATTTATGCTTAAGGTTGCCATTACACCATTCTTACTTGCTTGCTTTATTGCTTATTTGCTGCATCCGCTTATTGAAAAATTACATGAAAAAGGTATGCCGCGCACACTTGCCATTTTACTCATTTATATTCTTTTCTTTGGTGGTATTGGATACGGTGTGTATAAAGGAACACCAGCCGTTGTTGCGCAGCTCCAAGAAATGAACGAACAATTCCCGCAATTTGTAAATATGTATGAAACGTGGACGGATGGAGTAAGAGAGCAAACTGAAAATTTTCCTGAGTTTGTGAATGAGAAAGTGAAGCAAATATTTGCAGGAGTTGAAGGGAAGATACAAGCGCTTTTAAATAAAGTAATGAGTACAGCAAGAGGAATACTTGATTCCCTTCTTATCATTTTCTTAATTCCATTTATCGTATTTTATATATTAAAAGACTACGGAGAGTTTTATCATATTTTTTGGAAGGTTATACCATCTAAATGGCGGAAGGATGGGCAACAGTTAGCAAAAGAAATTGATAAGTCTCTTGGAAATTACATTCGCGGCCAATTATTTGTTTGTTTAATTTTAGGCGGTGTTTCTGCGCTAGCCTTTTGGTTTATCGGGATGAAATATCCATTGCTGTTAGGAATTATTGTTGGGGTTACTGATATTATCCCGTATTTCGGCCCTATTTTAGGGGCGATCCCAACATTAATGATTGCTGCAACAGTATCGACGAATTTAGTTATTAAAGTTGGTATTGCGCTTGCGATTTTACAATTTGTTGAGAGTAATATACTATCTCCATATATTGTAGGAAGGTCGCTGCGGATGCACCCAGTTGTTATTATGCTTGCGCTGCTTGTTGGCGGAGAAATTGGTGGCATTGTCGGACTTTTATTATCCGTGCCGCTGTTAGCAATTCTTCGTACGATTATTGTACACACTAAGCCGTATTGGAAACATTGACAAATGGAAATGGATTCGCTACAATTTTGGCATATAGTATATGATAAATTGATGACGGAACGAGTATGTTACAGTCCATTTTGCAGAGAGAGGCTTCCTTAGGCTGTAAGAAGCTTCAGATGAAGGGTAACAGAACGCTATTCCTGAGAGCAGCTAATCCCTGCCGTCTTGCCACGTTACGGCAACTTGAGGTGATGAAATATATGCATATGATTACGATATGCAACCTAGCTGTCGTGTCTAAAAGTGAGACACTTCTGCTTTTTATTTCATAATCAGGGTGGTAACGCGAGTCAACTCTCGTCCCTGTTATAGGGGACGGGAGTTTTTTGTTTTCTAATCGATTTTAATGAAGGAGGAAATACATATGAACCACTTAACAGGCGCACAAATTCGTCAAATGTTTTTAGATTTTTTCCAGGAAAAAGGACATGCAGTAGAACCAAGTGCATCATTAGTTCCGCACGAAGATGCATCTCTTTTATGGATTAACAGCGGTGTTGCAACGCTGAAAAAATATTTTGATGGCCGCGTAATTCCGCAAAATCCACGCATTACAAATGCGCAAAAATCAATTCGTACAAACGATATTGAAAACGTAGGAAAAACAGCTCGTCACCATACATTCTTTGAAATGTTAGGGAACTTCTCAATTGGTGATTACTTCAAAGAAGAAGCAATTACATGGGCTTGGGAGTTTTTAACAAGTGACAAGTGGATTGGATTCGATAAAGAATTACTATCTGTTACGATTCATCCAGAAGACGAAGAAGCATTTACGATTTGGCATGAAAAAATGGGCGTGCCAAAAGAGCGCATTATTCGTTTAGAAGAAAACTTCTGGGATATTGGTGAAGGCCCAAGTGGACCAAATACAGAAATTTTCTACGACCGCGGAGAAGCTTATGGCAGTGATTTTAGTGACCCAGAATTATATCCAGGCGGAGAAAACGAGCGTTATTTAGAAGTGTGGAACCTTGTATTCTCACAATTTAACCATAACCCTGATGGTACGTATACGCCGCTTCCAAAGAAAAATATTGATACAGGGATGGGTCTTGAGCGTATGGCGTCTGTTGTACAAAACGTGCCAACGAACTTTGACACTGACTTATTTATGCCAATTATTAGCGCGACAGAAGCAATTTCTGGTGAAAAATATCGTGCTGGTAATCAAGAACAAGACACAGCATTTAAAGTAATTGCTGACCATATTCGTACAGTAACGTTTGCTGTTGGAGATGGAGCTCTTCCTTCTAACGAAGGCCGCGGTTATGTATTACGTCGTTTATTACGCCGCGCTGTGCGTTATGCGAAGAAACTAAACATTAACCGTCCATTTATGTACGAATTAGTACCAGTAGTTGGGGAAGTAATGAAAGATTTCTATCCAGAAGTTCTAGAAAAGAAAGATTTCATTGCACGCGTTGTGAAAAATGAAGAAGAGCGTTTCCATGAGACACTTCATGATGGAGAAGCAATTTTAGCTGAAGTAATCGGTAAGGCAAAAGAAGCAAAATCAACGGTTATTTCTGGAGAAGACGCATTCCGTCTATATGACACATACGGATTCCCAATTGAGTTAACAGAAGAATATGCAGAAGAAGCTGGCATGACAGTTGATCATGAAGGCTTTGAAGCAGAGATGGAAAAACAACGTGAGCGTGCACGTGCAGCTCGTCAAGACGTTGATTCTATGCAAGTACAAGGCGGCGTTCTTGGTGAAATTAAAGTAGCGAGCGAATTTGTTGGTTATGGTACGGTAGCTACAGAAAGTAACGTTGTTGCACTTGTGAAAAATGGTGAGTTTACAGATAGCTTACAAGCTGGTGAAGAAGGACAATTAATGTTAGATGTAACACCATTCTACGCTGAGAGCGGTGGTCAAATTGCTGACCGTGGTTACCTTCTTGCTGATGGCGTAAAAGTGCTTGTAAAAGATGTACAAAAAGCGCCAAATGGTCAAAACTTACACAAAGTAGTTGTAGAAGAAGGAACATTAACGAAAGATGCAGTAGTAAAAGCGGTGGTTGATACGAAAAACCGCGCAGCAATCGTGAAGAACCATACAGCAACTCATCTTCTGCACCAAGCATTAAAAGATATCCTTGGCGGACACGTAAACCAAGCTGGATCTCTTGTAACATCAGAGCGTTTACGTTTTGACTTCTCTCATTTCGGTCAAGTAAAAGCGGATGAACTTGAAAAAATTGAGCGTATTGTAAACGAGAAAATTTGGGAAAGTATCACAGTAGACATTTCTCAAAAAGCAATTGAAGAAGCAAAAGCGATGGGTGCAATGGCACTATTCGGGGAAAAATACGGCGATGTAGTACGCGTTGTACAAGTAGGCGGTTATAGCTTAGAGCTTTGCGGTGGTTGTCACGTAGATAATACAGCATCTATCGGTATTTTCAAAATTGTTGCTGAATCTGGTATCGGAGCAGGAACGCGCCGTATTGAAGCAGTAACAGGAAAAGCTGCATATGAACTAATGAACGAACAAGTAGGTTTATTAAAAGAAGCAGCAAATAAAATGAAAACAAACCCGAAAGACATTTTAACAAGAGTAGATGGCTTGTTTGCAGAAGTAAAGCAACTGCAAAAAGAAAATGAATCTCTTGCAGCAAAACTAAGCAACATTGAAGCTGGTAACTTAACAGATGCAGTACGTACAATTGATGGTGTAAATGTACTTGCGACGAAAGTAAACGTTGCAGATATGAACAACTTACGTACGATGATGGATGATTTAAAGAATAAATTACAATCTGCAGTTATCGTGCTTACAGCTGTAAATGATGATAAAGTTAACATTCTTGCTGGCGTAACGAAAGATTTAATTGAGCAAGGATACCACGCTGGTAAGCTTGTGAAAGAAGTGGCATCTCGCTGCGGCGGTGGCGGCGGCGGTCGTCCTGATATGGCGCAAGCTGGTGGTAAAAACCCAGCACAAGTAGAGGATGCACTTGCATTTGTAGAAGAGTACGTTAAATCTGTTTCAAAATAAAGAGATAGTAGTGTACAATAGTAGGGAGAAGGGATATCTTTCTCCCTATACCTAGTAAAGTGAGGTGCTTAAAATGGACGGATTCGATAAAACGATGAAGTTTAACTTCCAAGAAGAAAAACAAAATGTCCATGTCAATGACGTACTATTAACTGTGTATGATGCACTTCAAGAAAAAGGATATAATCCGATTAATCAAATCGTCGGTTATTTATTAAGCGGCGATCCGGCATACATACCTCGTCATAAAGATGCTCGCAATATTATTCGTAAGCTAGAACGTGATGAATTGATTGAGGAGCTTGTTAAGTCTTACTTGAAACATCATCGTGAGGAGTAGTTTATGCGTATATTAGGTTTAGATGTTGGTACAAAAACAGTCGGCGTTGCGATAAGCGATGAGATGGGCTGGACAGCACAAGGTTTAGAAACGATTAAAATTAACGAAGAAAGAGGCGAATTTGGTTTTAATCGTATTTCTGAATTAGTAAAACAGTACAATGTGGACAAGATAGTAGTAGGATTGCCAAAGAACATGAATGGTACAATCGGTCCGCGCGGCGAGGCTTGCCAGCAATTTGCGAAAAACTTGCATGAACTCGTGCAATTAGAAGTTGTACTGTGGGACGAACGTTTGTCAACAATGGCAGCAGAGCGCCTGCTCATTTCGGCAGATGTAAGTCGAAAGAAACGAAAGCAAGTCATCGATAAGATGGCGGCTGTCGTAATTTTACAAGGATATTTAGATAGTAAATAAGAGGTGACCATAATGGAAGAAAATCAAATTACAATTGTTGACGAAAAAGGTAACGAACATCTATGTGAAATTATTTTCACGTTTGATGCTGAAAAATTTGGAAAAAAATCTTACGTAGTATTCTCACCAATCGGTGAAGTTGACGAAGATGGCGAACCAATTTATGATGCAATGGCTTTCGAGCAAAACGAAGATGAGTCTGGTGGCACATTACTTCCGATCGAATCAGAAGAAGAGTGGGAAATGGTACAAGAAATGTTTAACACTCTTGCTGAAGAAGAAGGCGAACAAGAGTAATATGGTAAGTGAAAACAAACTGATTTCATATTGAAATCAGTTTGTTTGATTTATAAGGTGCATGAAAGATTTTTTATCGAAAGCATACCGATCTTTGTAGTATAATAGTACAGATTGTAGAAAAAAGAAAAAACATGTCTAACAGTAGACATGTTTTTTCATATTGCGTAGATTTTGTATAGGGGAGACCCGTGCAGTCTATAATGGGGAGTAAGGAGGAAGTACGGTAGTGAATCAAAGTAAAATAAAAAAATTAAGACAAGTGATTGCGGTCATTTTCATCGCATTGCTTGTTGTATGCGGCGGTACGTATGCGTATGTTACATCAGCTTTACAACCACTAAATACAACAAGTAAACAGGAAATTGAAGTGGAAATTCCAAAAGGTTCTTCTACAAGTAAGATTGGAGAGATTTTGGAAGACAAAGGAATTGTGAAAAACGGGACTATATTTAGTTTTTATGCAAAAATGAAATCTAAAAATTTACAAGCTGGCACATATTTGTTAAACCCATCGATGAATACAGAGGAAATAATGGGACAAATGTCATCAGGTAATGTGCATCGTCCAGTTGTTTATAAAGTGACAGTTAAAGAAGGCGCACAAGTTGTTGAAATTGCAGATACAATTGCAAAGGAATTGAAGTGGAATAAAGAAGATGTTGTTCGCCAATTAAACGATAAAGCATTTGTACAAAAATTACAGAAAAAATACCCTGTTTTATTAACAGATAAAATTTTTGATGCAAATATTAAATATCCATTGGAAGGATATTTATATCCAGCAACGTATCCTTTTTATAAAAAGGACCTAACATTAGAAGAAATTATTATTCCAATGTTAGAGAAAACAAACAAGCTCATTGTCGAAAATGAACAGAAAATGAAAGCGAAAAATTGGGATGTTCATCAATTATTAACTTTATCTTCACTTATTGAAGAAGAAGCAACAGGTTATACAGATCGTCAAAAAATTGCAAGCGTGTTCTATAATCGTTTAGCGAAAGGAATGCCTTTGCAAACAGATCCAACAGTGTTATACGCATTAGGTAAGCATAAAGAGCGTGTGTTATATGATGATTTAAAAGTAAACTCTCCGTATAATACATACGTTATAAAAGGGTTACCAGTTGGACCAATTTCGAATTCTAGTGTAAAATCATTACAGGCAGCACTTGAACCTGAAAAAACAGATTATTATTATTTCTTGGCGGCACCAGACGGTCAAGTGTACTACGCGAAGACATTAGAAGAACATAACGCGTTAAAACAAAAATATATTACACAAAAGCAATCGTAAATTTTTTGAGGGAAGCGAGAAAAATTCGCATATCCCTCTTTTTTATGATAAAATATACCGGGTTAAAAACTGGTAGAAGAATCGTTTTTAATATAGAAACGGGACGTACAAGCTAAGGATAGAGCGGGCTTGTATTTTTCTTTCCACATAGAGACAATATTCTTTTTTACTTCTCCATGCGATAAGGAGGACTATCTATGGAGCAACAAGATGTAGTTTGTGAATATTTGCTGTCTTTTATCGATCCAAAAGATGAGCTTATTCTTGAAATGGAACAGTATGCACGTGAGCAACATGTACCAATTATGGATCGCCTTGGCATGGAATTTATGTTACAATTTTTGCGTTTAATTGGGCCAAAGAGCATATTAGAACTTGGTACAGCAATTGGATATTCTAGCATTCGCATGATGCAAGCTATTCCAAATTCAAGCATTGTGACAGTAGAGCGAAACGCAGATCGATATGAAAAAGCACTTGAATATATAAATCGTTCCCTAGTAAAAGAGCGCATTTCTGTTATTTTTGGAGATGCTTTAGAAACAGGGGAGCAAGTAAAAGAACATGGCACATTTGATGTTATTTTTATTGATGCAGCAAAAGGACAATATCGTCGCTTTTTTGATATATATGAGCCGTTATTAAATCCTGGCGGTGTCATTATTTCAGATAATGTACTATATCACGGTCTTGTGACGACAAAGGAACACATTGAAAATAGACGTACACGCGGTTTAATTAGACGAATTAAAACGTATAACGAGTGGCTCATGAATCATGAAGGATATGATACAACCATTTTCCCAATTGGTGACGGAGTAGCAGTGAGTAAAAAGAAAGGGTGACAGGCAATGAAAAAACCTGAGTTGTTAGTAACGCCAAAAACAGTAGCGGATATCGAACCACTTGCAAAAGCAGGTGCTGATGCAGTGATGATTGGTGAACAAGAGTTTGGCTTACGTTTAGCCGGCGAATTTTCTCGCGAGGATGTAAAAGAAGCGGTAGCGATTGCACATGAAAATAATATGAAAGTATATGTCGCAATGAATGCGATGTTCCACAATGATAAAGTAGAAGCTTTACAAGATTACGTTGCATTTTTACAAGAAGTAAATGTAGATGCAGTTGTATTTGGAGATCCAGCTGTATTAATGACGGTGCGTGAAGTTGCACCAAATATGAAAATGCACTGGAATACAGAAACAACAGCAACGAACTGGTTTACATGTAATTACTGGGGACAAAAAGGTGCAAAGCGCGCTGTGTTAGCTCGTGAATTAAGCTTAGATGCAATTGTTGAGCTAAAAGAACATGCAGAAGTAGAAATAGAAGTACAAATTCACGGTATGACATGTATGTTCCAGTCGAAGCGTTCTTTAGTAGGAAACTACTTCGAATATCAAGGTCGTGAAATGGAAATCGAGAAGAAGAAATACGAAGAAAACATGTTCTTGCATGATGCAGAGCGTAACAATAAGTACCCAATTTATGAAGATGAAAACGGTACGCACATTATGAGTCCAAATGACATTTGCTTCATCGACGAGCTAGAAGAGTTAATTGATGCAGAAATTGATAGTTTAAAAATTGAGGGTGTATTAAAAAGCTCTGAGTATATCATTGAAGTGACAAAGAAATATCGTAAGGCGATTGATTTATGTGTAGAAAATCGCGACGCATATTACGATGTGAAAGACAACTTATATAAAGAGATTGAGGAATTACAACCAGTAAATCGTCCGTTAGATACAGGGTTCTTCTTTAAAGAAACGGTTTATTAAAATAGGAGGTAACGCACATGAGTTTTCAAGAAATTTCACGCGTCATTAACGGAAAGCGTGTTATTGTAAAAAAACCTGAGCTATTAATGCCCGCAGGAAACCTAGAAAAATTAAAAATAGCTATTCATTACGGCGCAGATGCTGTATTTTTAGGAGGACAAGAATTTGGTCTTCGTTCGAATGCAGGGAACTTCACGTTAGAAGACATGGCTGAAGGCGTTGAATTTGCAAAGAAGTACGGAGCAAAAATATATGTTACAACAAATATCTTTGCTCATAATGAAAACATGGATGGGCTAGAAGAATATTTAAGAGGGATTGAAAAAGCAGGTGTAACAGGTATAATCGTTGCAGACCCTCTTATCATCGAAACATGTAAGCGCGTAGCTCCTTCTGTGGAAATTCATTTAAGTACACAGCAATCATTATCAAACTGGAAAGCGTCCCAGTATTGGAAAGAAGAAGGATTACACCGCCTTGTACTTGCTCGTGAAGTAAGCTATGAGGAAATGAAAGAAATTAAAGAAAAAGTGGATATTGAAATTGAAGCATTTATTCATGGTGCGATGTGCATTGCTTACTCTGGAAGATGTACATTAAGTAATCATATGACAGCGCGTGACTCAAACCGCGGTGGTTGCTGTCAGTCTTGTCGCTGGGATTATGATTTAATTCAAACAGTATCGCAACATAAAGAAGTACAAGAACTTCCTCTATTCCAGGAAGAGGATGCTCCGTTTGCAATGAGTCCAAAAGACTTAAATCTTATTTTATCAATTCCGAAGATGATTGAAATCGGAATTGACAGCTTGAAAGTTGAAGGCCGCATGAAATCTATTCACTATATTGCAACTGTGGCAACTGTATACCGCAAAGTAATTGATACGTATTGCGGGGATCCAGACAACTTCGAGTTTAAACAAGAATGGTTAGAAGAGCTTGATAAATGCGCAAATCGTGATACAGCTCCTGCATTCTTTGAAGGAGTTCCAGGGCACTTAGAACAAATGTATGGAAATCATAGTAAGAAAACAACGTATGATTTTGCTGGTTTAGTGTTAGATTATAATGAAGAAACGGGCATTGCGACAATAGAGCAGCGTAACTACTTCAAGCCAGGTCAGGAAGTTGAGTTCTTTGGACCAGAAATTGAAAACTTTACACAAACGGTGGAAAAAATTTGGGATGAGGATGGAAACGAATTAGACGCAGCGAGACATCCGCTGCAAATCGTGAAATTCAAAGTGGATCAACCAGTGTATGTGAACAACATGATGCGAAAAAGCATACTTCAATAAGAAAGAGTGGTAGTTGAATGGGGACGAACAAGCCTGTTGTAATTGGAATTGCTGGTGGTTCAGGATCAGGTAAAACAAGTGTAACAAAAGCAATTTTTGATCAATTTCAAGGTCATTCGATTTTAATCTTAGAGCAAGATTATTATTATAGAGATCAAAGTCATCTGCCGATGGAAGAGCGTTTAAAAACAAATTATGATCATCCATTAGCATTTGATAATAACTTGTTAATTGAGCACTTGCAGCAGTTGCTGGAGTATAAGTCAATTGAGAAGCCAGTATATGATTATACATTGCATACACGTTCGGAAGAAATTATTCCAGTTGCACCGAAAGATGTAATTATTTTAGAGGGAATTCTTATTTTAGAAGACCCGCGTCTTTGCGATATAATGGACATTAAAGTATTTGTTGATACAGATGCTGACCTTCGCATCTTACGTCGTATGCAGCGCGACATTAAAGAACGCGGTCGTACGATGGACTCAGTTATTGAACAATATGTAAATGTTGTGCGTCCAATGCACAATCAATTTATTGAGCCTTCTAAGAAATTTGCGGATATTATTATCCCAGAAGGTGGACAAAATCATGTTGCAATCGATATTATGGTCACAAAAATTGCAACAATTCTTGAAGAAAAAGTGAATTTGTAATAGCATAGTAAAAGATATTCGATAGGAAGGGATTTTCTCCCTTTTTATCGAATACAATGAAACATGCAAACCTCACCCATATCTAGGTGAGGGCATATTTATATTAGCTTTCCATACATATCTTTTTGATATAAGGAAGAATTAAGGAAATACGGGGTTGTATGTGACAACTCCGCTAGTGCTGCGTGTACTAGAAACCTCCGCTACTTTATAAGGCGGAGGAGTTTTCATATGGAACTCCTCTTTTTTCGGGGGATCGGTATATAAAAGGAGTGGAAAACATGGCAACAGAAAAAACATACCCTATGACACTTGAGGGAAAACAAAAATTAGAACATGAGATTGAACAATTAAAAACAGTAAGACGTAAAGAAGTTGTAGAACGTATTAAAATTGCGCGCAGTTTTGGTGATCTTTCTGAGAACTCTGAGTACGATGCAGCAAAAGATGAGCAAGCATTTGTAGAAGGGCGTATTACACAACTTGAAAACATGATTCGTAATGCAGTTATTATTGAAGATAACGGTGAAGAATCTACAGTTGTAACGTTAGGTAAAACTGTAATATTTAAGGAATTACCAGATGGAGAAGAAGAAGCATATACAATCGTTGGTAGTGCAGAAGCAGATCCATTTGAAGGTAGAATTTCTAACGATTCTCCAATCGCAAAAAGCTTACTAGGAAAGCAAATTGGTGAAAAAGTTGCAATTCAAACACCAGGTGGAGAAATGCAAGTAGAGATCGTTTCTGTAAAATAATAAAAAGGTTCACTCCTCGGAGTGAACCTTTTTTATGTTTATCCCGCTATTCATGGGCAGTAAGACCCCCACTAACGGAAGTTTCACTTTAGGTAAGTGGGAACGTCTGGCCGTGCAAATAAACGATCAGGGCCGTTAAACAAAGGGAGAAAGCGAGTGCAGATCATTTTGATTCTGCATAGTAAAAATGAATTCATGTAGTTCGTAAAAGAAAGTGTTTGTATAAAAAGAATAACATCTCGTCAACACTGAAAGATGAGGTGTTTGTAATGAATATGCAGCAACGAGTCATCATCGTTTTAATTGCCTTTATGTGTATCATATGTATTTTACTTGGTCGTTTAATACAAGTTCAGCTTGTGGAAACGGAGTCGTTTACAGATAAACATATTAACTTAATTGAAAAAAGTGTTGCGCAGCGTACACAAGCAATGATTGTAGACGATGGGCGCGGCCGTTTTACCGATCGAAATGGAGAAGAGCTAATAGATGACAATCAGCCAATGCTGATTTTATTTCCATTTCTACAAAGTACGACTTGGCCGATGCAAAAGATTGCTCACATTATTGGAGCGCAAGAGAAAGATATAGAGAAACAAATACGAAGAGCAAAACAGCCTGTTGTATTTCAGCAAGATGAACAGTCGTTGAAATTAACAAATGAACAAATGAAGCAAGTTAATGATTTAAAGATTCCGGGCGTTATAGCCGTGCATGTAAGAAATAAACAAACTAACATGATAGCAGAGCATTTCATTGGAATTACTGGAGAAAATGAGGAACAGTTTGTAAAAAGATACGGAGACAAAGAAAAGAAGAAAACACCAGTTGGTATTTCAGGATTACAACGCTCGTTTGATGAGTTTTTATTATCAGACGGGGAAGCGAAAATACTCTATCATGTTGACGGACAAGGAGAACCGATTTTCGGCAGAAATGTTAAGTATACATATCCTGCTAATCCTTTTTATCCTCTGAGGATAGAGACGACACTGGATAAAAGTTTACAAATGAGAGCAGAAGACTTGATCGATGAGTGCAAACTTGTAAAAGGTGGTCTCATATTACTCGACATTCAAACGAATGAAATTTTAGCAATGGTGAGTAAACCATCGTTACATACGAATAATAAGGAAGCATATAAGCGGGGGGCAAGTAATCAAATGCTTATTCCTCAATTTCCTGGATCTGTTTTTAAAACAGTTATTGCAGCAGCTGCTATTGAAGAAGGACTACTTACAGCAAGGCGAAGATTTGATTGCAATATGGACCTTTATGGAGAAGGGAAAGCCGATCGATTGATGGGAACGCTATCGTTTACAGAAAGCTTTGCTCGTAGTTGTAATCGTACGTTTGCAGAGCTTGGACGCGAATTGTTACAAAAAGATAAAATGATGATTGAGAAGTATGTCGAAGCGTTAGGAGCGTCTAAAAGTGTTGGATGGGAAGGAACTGTTTTTCATACGACTGCATTTCGGCAGCTTACAGAGGAAAAAGAGGGAACGATTTGGCGCGATGAAAGAGATAAAAACGTTCGCAAAGCAATTGCGCAAACAGCAATCGGTCAAAAGGACGTTCGCTTATCACCGCTAGCTGTCGCGAATATGATGGCAACCATTGCAAGGGGCGATGAAAAGAAAGAGGTTAAAGCTGTTCGGGACATTACATATAAAAATGGTACGAAAGTATTTCATTTTGAAGATCATGTATTACAAGGAAAAACACTTAAAAGAAATACGATTAAGAAAGTGCAGCGATTGTTAAGAAGTGTTGTAACGGCACCGAATGGTACAGGATCTGCGTATCAATCATTACCATTTACAATAGCGGGAAAATCAGGAACTGCACAAACAGGGAAAGAGAATTATGAAAATCGTTGGTTTGCTGGTTATTTTCCATATGAAAATCCTCGGTATGCGTTAGTTGTCGTTGATTTAGAAACGAATAGGAAAAACAATGTGGTAACACGTATTTTTACTGATTATGTGAAGGCGATTGCTAAGGTGGAACAATTGCAAAAGTGATAAGAAATATTTTCATTTTGTGAAAAAGTGGTCCTACTCCTTCAACCTTTGTGCATTTGATGTTACAATAACAAGTATGAAAATTGTCATGGAGGTTTGAATAATGGCAGGAGGAACTAGATTTAACCAAAAACAACAAAGGCGTCGCCAAAACGGTATATTGAATATTGCAATTGGTATCGTGTTATTTACGGTAGTAATTGTAGCATATCAACTATTCTTTACTTCTGATAATACAGAGCAGGCTGCTTCTAGTGATAAAAAAGTAACGCAGCAAACTGAAAAAGAAAAAGAAGCCGCGAAAAAGAAAGAGAAAGAAGATGCTGCTAAGAAGAAAGAAGAAGCAAAAGCAGCGGAACAAAAGAAAAAAGAAGAAGAAGCTAAGAAGAAAGCGGAAGAAGAAGCGAAAGCAAAAGAGAACGAAAAAGTATCCGCAGAGAAAACAATTTCACAAGCGAAAGAAGCATATACAAAACCAGCTTGGAAACCAGTTGGTACTGAGCAAGGGCAATCACCTGCTATGACATTCCAGAAAGGAAGCGTGGACTGGAATGAGATGAATAAAGCGATTGCTTATGCAATTGATATCCCAGTGGAACAGTTGGTAATTCAACGTATTGGAAATAACGGAAAACAGAAAGCATACGGCAGAGTAACAGATAAACAAACAGGAAACAAATATAATGTAAATATTGATTGGGTAGAGAATGAGGGCTGGAAACCAACGCTTGTTCAAACCCTGAATTAAAAAGGAGAGAGGTGATAAAGCCTCTCTCCTTTTTAGCGCAATTTTTTCAATTTAAAGTGAACAACAGCGCTATAATATGGTCGTTTGCTTTCAGGATCCATCATCATTTGATGCGAAATGTGATGTACTTCTAACATCAGTGCCTTATTATTATCAATTTGTTCATTAATTTTCTTTTCTAGCAATGCTAAGCTAGCTGCCTCAAAAAACTCAACTTTATCTTCTATCATTTCAAATGTAAACGACATGAAGAGCACCTCTTTCTGCATGTTCATAGTTTAGTTTATCAAAGAAAACTAAGAAATACCATGTGCATTTTTGTTGACTTTTTGATGAATAAGGCATATTATACTGATAAATCCGATAAGAAAAAGGGGAATTTTCTATGGGAACAGAATTTAATGAACTATTTGATCAATGGGCTCATACGTACGATTCGTTCGTACAGGGTGAAGATATACAATATAAAGAAGTTTTCGCCCATTATGAGGAGATTTTAGAGGATGTAGTAAATAAATCTTTTGGCAATGTTTTAGAATTTGGTGTTGGTACCGGCAACTTAACAAATAGATTATTAGCTGCTGGTCGAACTGTTTACGGTATAGAGCCATCAAAAGAAATGCGTACGATTGCTAAGCAAAAGCTTCCGAAAGAAGTAGCGATTACAGAAGGTGATTTTTTAAACTTTGTCACTCCTTCGCATGTGGATACAATCGTCAGCACATATGCGTTTCACCACTTACTTGATGAGGAAAAAAATGTAGCCATTGCGAAGTATAGTCAATTGCTAAACAAAGGTGGTAAAATAGTGTTTGCTGACACGATATTTGTAGATCAGGAAGCATATGATAAAACTATTGAATATGCGCAGCAGCGAGGGTTTTATGAGTTAGCAAATGATCTACAAACGGAATATTATACGCGTATTCCTGTTATGCAATCTATTTTTGAAAACAATGGCTTTCATGTCTCATTTACTCGCATGAATCATTATGTTTGGGTAATGGAGGCAACGAAGCAATAGAAAGAGGGATTCGATTGAGAATTGCTGTAATTGGAGCAATGGAAGAAGAAGTACGTATTTTACGTGACAAGTTAGAACAAGCAGAAACAGAAACAGTTGCGGGGTGTGAATTTACGAAAGGTACATTAGCAGGGCATGAAGTAATCTTGTTAAAATCAGGTATCGGTAAAGTAAATGCAGCGATGTCTACAACGATTTTATTAGAACGTTATCAGCCGGAAAAAATTATTAATACGGGTTCAGCTGGTGGGTTCCATCATTCTTTAAACGTAGGTGATGTTGTCATTTCAACAGAAGTTCGTCACCATGACGTAGATGTAACAGCATTTAACTATGAATACGGTCAAGTACCAGGAATGCCAGCAGGATTTCCAGCAGATGAAGAACTTGTTGCATTAGCTGAAAAATGTATGCAAACAGCAGAAGGAATTCAAGTTGTTAAAGGTATGATTGCAACAGGAGATTCTTTCATGAGCGATCCAAACCGCGTTTCATTTATTCGTGAGAAGTTCACTGATCTGTATGCAGTAGAAATGGAAGCTGCGGCAGTTGCACAAGTATGTTATCAATATAAAGTGCCATTTGTTATCATTCGTGCACTTTCTGATATTGCTGGTAAAGAATCAGATGTTTCGTTTGAACAGTTTTTAGATCAAGCAGCTCTTCATTCTACAAACTTTATTGTAAAAGTATTAGAAGAGTTAAAGTAATGTAGCAAAAAGGCAACTGTTTCATATATAGAAATTACATACAGTTGCCTTTTTCTTTTGAGGGGTTAGGTAAGGAGGAAATACGATGAAAGTGTATCGCAGCGTTCATGACCTCATCGGACATACACCACTTGTTGAAATTACGCGCTTTTTACTTCCAAAAGATGTTCGGATTTTTGCAAAGCTTGAATTTTTTAATCCAGGTGGAAGTGTGAAAGATCGGTTAGGTCGAGAATTAATTGAGGATGCTCTCGCCAAAGGGCTTGTAAAGCCAGGGGGAACCATTATTGAACCGACAGCTGGCAATACAGGAATCGGGCTGGCACTTGCAGCACTTGAGCATGATTTACATGTTATTGTGTGCGTTCCAGAAAAATTTAGTATTGAAAAACAAGAACTTATGAAAGCTCTTGGTGCAACAATTGTTCATACACCTACGTCACAAGGAATGACAGGTGCTATTGCAAAAGCAGAAGAACTTCTGAAAGAAATTCCAAATTCGTATTCTCCATGTCAATTTGCAAATGAAGCAAATCCACGTGCATACTATAAAACATTAGGGCCTGAACTGTGGGAGGCACTAGATGGACATATTGATATATTTGTCGCTGGTGCTGGAACCGGTGGAACATTTATGGGAACAGCATCATATTTGAAAGAGCAAAATCAACAAATTCAAACAGTCATTGTTGAACCAGAAGGCTCTATTTTAAATGGTGGCGAAGCCGGTTCTCATGAGACAGAAGGAATTGGGCTTGAGTTTATACCATCATTTCTTAATCCAATATATTTTGATGTCATTCATACGATTTCGGATCGTGATGCGTTTTCACGTGTGAAACAACTGGCGCAAAAAGAAGGGCTCCTCGTTGGCAGTTCTTCGGGGGCAGCACTTCATGCAAGCTTATTAGAAGCTGAGAAAGCAAAGCCAGGAACAAATATTGTAACCATTTTTCCAGATAGCAGCGAACGCTATTTGAGTAAGCACATATACAAAGGATGGGAATAAAATGAGAACAAAAACAAAGTTAATTCATGGTATTCATATCGGAGAATCTTCAACTGGAGCAGTAACAGTACCGATTTATCAAACGAGTACGTACAAACAAGAAGGTGTAGGAAATCATAAAGGCTATGAATATTCACGTACAGGAAATCCGACTCGTTCAGCTCTTGAAGAAACAATTGCTATTCTTGAAAATGGTCATGCGGGATTTGCATTCGGATCAGGTATGGCAGCAATTACAGCAGTAATGATGCTTTTCTCTAAAGGAGATCACGTCGTTTTAACAGATGATGTGTACGGCGGAACGTACCGCGTAATGTCAAAAGTGTTAAATCGCTTTGGTATTGAACATACATTTGTTGATACAACAAACTTAGAAGAAGTAAAAGCAGCGATTCTTCCAAACACAAAAGCAATTTATGTTGAAACACCGACAAACCCGCTTTTAAAAATTACGGATATTAAACAAATTGCAGCACTTGCTAGAGAACAAGGCTTATTAACAATTGTTGATAATACATTTATGACACCGTATTGGCAAACACCAATCTCTCTTGGTGCAGATATTGTACTTCATAGTGCAACAAAATATTTAGGCGGTCATAGCGATGTTGTTGCTGGTGTAGTAGCTGTAAATAGTGCAGAGTTAGCAGAGGATCTTCACTTTGTACAAAACTCAACAGGTGGTATTTTAGGACCACAAGATAGCTTTTTATTACTGCGTGGTTTAAAAACATTAGGAGTGCGCATGGAAGAACATGAAGCAAATGCACGTGCAATTGCTGAGTTTTTACAAAATCATCCGAAAGTAAATAAAGTGTATTATCCAGGGCTTAGCACCCACCATAATCATGATTTAGCAGCAGAACAAGCAAATGGTTTCGGTGCAATTATTTCGTTTGATGTAGATAGTCAAGAAACATTAAACACTGTACTTGAGAAAGTACAATACTTTACGCTTGCTGAAAGTTTAGGGGCAGTAGAAAGCTTGATTTCTATTCCTTCGCAAATGACACATGCTTCAATTCCAGCAGAGCGCCGTGCACAACTAGGAATTACAGATACATTAATTCGTATTTCAGTTGGAATTGAAGACGGAGAAGATTTAATTGAAGATTTAGCACGAGCGTTAGCATAAGGGAACAAGCACTACGAAATAAAGTAGTGCTTGTTATATATAAATCCAAATTAAAAAACCAACATAAAACCATTCTTTTTAGATTGTCGAGAGCATCTGGCCATGCATAGAAGCGGTCAGGGCCTTTTTCTGCCACATGCGCAGTTAAAACCAAAAAGAGCAAGCGAGTGCAGTTTCCTTTTTTCTGCATAGCAGCAATCTATATGTCGAAAAACCAAAATGGATTTATATATTTTTAATTTGTGAAACTTTTCACAAATTAGACACACACATACAAAAATATCTGGTGTATAGTAAAACACATGAAGCGAGATGCTTCACATATAATTATGTGAAATGTTTCACAAACAATGAGATTCATGTAGAAAAGGTAGTTCTATTTTTTTAGCTAACAGGGACATTTTTAGACCTCTAGGGACTTATTATGACCCTACAGTAGAATAGGAGGAAATTACATGGTAGTCAAAGAGAAAGCTGTAAATGAAATGCAAGAAATAACAAATATGATTGATACGTTAGTAAAGAACGGTCAAAAAGCTTTACAAGCATTAGAAGGATTTACACAAGAACAAATTGACAACATTGTACATGAAATGGCACTTGCAGGCGTAGATCAACATATGCCGCTTGCGAAAATGGCTGTTGAAGAAACAGGCCGCGGTGTTTACGAAGACAAGTGCATTAAAAATATTTTTGCGACTGAATATATTTGGCATAGTATAAAAAATGATAAAACAGTAGGAATTATTCATGAAGATCCGCATGAAGAAGTAATAGAAATTGCAGAGCCAGTCGGTGTAGTTGCTGGGGTAACACCGGTAACAAATCCAACTTCAACAACGATGTTTAAAGCGATCATTACGATGAAAACGAGAAACCCAATTATTTTCGCATTCCATCCTTCAGCGCAGAAATGTTCTATTGCAGCTGCGAAAATAGTGCGCGATGCTGCAGTGAAAGCTGGTGCACCGAAGAACTGTATTCAATGGATTGAAAAGCCTTCTGTTGAAGCAACAAAACAATTAATGAATCATGAAGGTGTAGCGCTTGTTCTGGCAACAGGTGGAGCAGGAATGGTGAAATCAGCGTATTCAACTGGTAAACCAGCTCTAGGAGTAGGACCAGGTAACGTTCCGTGCTATATGGAAAAGTCAGCAAACGTGAAACGTTCCGTGAATGATGTAATTTTATCGAAAACATTTGATAATGGTATGATTTGTGCGTCTGAACAAGCGATTATTGTAGACAAAGAAATCTATAATGATGTGAAACAAGAAATGATAGCAAATAATTGTTACTTTGTGACAGAAGATGAACGAAAAAAATTAGAGAAACTTGTAATTAATGAAAATACATGTGCAGTAAATAGTGATATTGTTGGGAAATCCCCTTATTACATTGCAGGATTAGTAGGAATTACAGTACCAGAAGACACAAAAATACTCGTTGCAGAAATTAAAGGGGTCGGTGCAAATTATCCGTTATCCCGTGAAAAATTAAGCCCAGTATTAGCTTGTATAAAAGCAAATTCATTAGAAGAAGGATTGCAGCATTGTGAAAACATGTTAGAGCTTGGCGGTTTAGGACATTCTGCAGTGATTCATTCTACAAATAAAGAAGTACAAAAACAGTTTGGTTTACGTATGAAAGCATGTCGCTTGATTGTAAATGCTCCGTCATCACAAGGTGGAATTGGTGATATATATAATGCGTTCATTCCATCGCTTACACTTGGATGCGGG
Source organism: Bacillus sp. JJ864 (assembly GCF_036963045.1). Classification (NCBI taxonomy): domain Bacteria; kingdom Bacillati; phylum Bacillota; class Bacilli; order Caryophanales; family Bacillaceae; genus Bacillus; species Bacillus sp. JJ864. Next base: position 58,312 of record NZ_JBALLY010000044.1, read on the forward strand.
TCATACGGAAAGAACTCTGTTTCTCAGAACGTAACGGCAACTCATTTAATGAATATAAAGAGACTTGCAAATAGAAAAAAGAATATGCAATGGTTTAAGTTGCCACCAAAAATTTATTTTGAAAAACATGCTACGCAATATTTAGCAAGTATGCCGAACATTTCACGAGCATTCATTGTAACAGATCCTGGAATGGTGCAGCATGGATATATTGATGTAGTAACGCATTATTTAGCTCAACATAGAAATGATGTAAAGGTAGAAATATTCTCTGAAGTGGAACCAGATCCGTCAGATGAAACGGTATTTAAAGGTGCGGAAATGATGAGAGGCTTCAATCCGGACGTGATTATTGCTCTTGGCGGAGGATCTGCGATGGATGCAGCAAAAGGAATGTGGCTCTTTTATGAGCACCCAGAAACTGAGTTCTTTGGGATCAAACAAAAGTTTTTAGATATAAGAAAACGCACATGTAAATATCCAAAGTTAGGAAATAAGGCGCAGTTTGTTGCGATTCCTACAACATCTGGAACAGGTTCAGAAGTAACGCCATTTGCGGTTATTACAGATAAGAAGAACAATATCAAATATCCGCTTGCTGATTATGAATTAACACCAGACGTTGCAATCGTTGACCCGCAGTTTGTTAAGACAGTACCGCCGCATGTGACTGCTGATACAGGAATGGACGTATTAACACATGCGATTGAAGCATACGTATCTATTATGGCAAACGATTATACAGATGGATTAGCTTTAAAAGCAATTGATCTTGTCTTTAAATATTTACCACGTTCATATAAAGATGGAAATGACGAAGAGGCTCGCGAAAAAATGCATAATGCTTCAGCAATGGCCGGAATGGCATTTGCCAATGCATTTCTTGGTATTAATCATAGCTTAGCGCATAAACTTGGACCGGAGTTCCATATTCCGCACGGACGTGCTAATGCGATTTTAATGCCGCATGTTATTCGCTATAATGCAATTAAACCAAGAAAACATGCGCTATTCCCTAAATATGAGCACTTTGTTGCAGATGAGCGCTATGCACATATTGCAAGAATGCTTGGACTTCCAGCACGTACAGTAGAAGAAGGCGTGGAATCATTAGTACAAGCGATTATCACTCTTGGAAAAGAATTAAATATTAATATGAGCATTGCTGGCCAAGGTGTTGAAAAAGAAGCATTTGAAGCGGTTGTTGATGTGCTTTCTGAACGAGCATTTGAAGACCAATGTACAACAGCAAATCCAAAATTACCGCTTATTTCAGAATTAAAAGAAGTATATATGCAAGCATATAAAGGTGTATAAATTAGAAAGAGCCGTACAATTACGGCTCTTTCTTGACTTTTCAACATGTAAGTCACTGCTATGCAGAGAAAAAGGGAGCGCTACTTGCTTTCTCTCTTGGTTTTCATATGGCATGTGGCAGGAAAAGGATCTGACCGCTTCTATGCATGGCCAGATACTCTCGCCCCCCTTAAAAAGAAAAGGGTTTTTTATCCCGTTTTTTCAATTTGTGTTCATGGAAAACTTCTCCCTCATTGGCTGTATTTACTTGCCTACGAAGCGATGAAAATATGATACAGTGAAAAGGAGGAGTGATTGAAGAATGAAAGAATTACAGCAAAAAATTGCTGATTATATTCGTTTCGGTCAAGTCATGTTAGCGCTAAGTGCATTTTTAATGCTCGGTTTATTACTCCCAAATGGACAAAAAGAAGCGGTGCAAATGTTTGCTATGATGGGTGTGATTGCTGCTTTTTTAGGAGGTTCATTTTATTTTTTCTACCGCGTGAGAGAGCTGCGTGACAAATTAGAGGAGAACGAACATGAACAGCCACTATAAATAGAAACGTTACTTAAAGAGTGTGTATCTTTGAGTAACGTTTTTTTATGTTAAAAACAACTTTTTATTGACAATAATAATCTTTATCAATTAAATTAAAATAGTAGCGAATGATTATCGTTATCAATTAGAGGTGAGAGAATGAAAAAATATATAATATTATTTACAGCTATCTTTTCTATTTTTTTCTTATTAATCGGCTGCAGTGCAAAAGAAAGCGAGAAAACATCTGCAGCGCCAAAAGAAAAAAAGGAAATTGTTATCACAGACTTCGCAAATCGTAAAGTAACATTTACAAAGTCACCGCAAAGCATCGTAACATTAAGTGTTGGTGATATGGATATTCTCCATGCGTTAGGCGGGAATGTTGTTGGGCGACCTAGTACGAAGTTGCCTCTTAGTGAGGAGCTAAAAAAAGCAAAGGAAATCGGGAATGCGCACCAGCCGAATTTTGAACAAATAGCAGGATTAAAACCAGAGCTTATGGTCGCAAATAACGGATTTGAGAAAAATATTCCAACGCTAGAAGGACAAGGCACAAAAGTCATTATCTCGTCTGCAAACTCTGTTCAAGATATTCAAAAGAGTATTGATATGTATGGAACAGTGCTTCAAAAAGAAGAGAAGGCAAAAGAGTTAAACAATAAAATTACAGAACACATGAAGAAATATGAGAAAAAAAGTAATGCGAAAGCACTTTTAGTATATGGTGCTCCCGGAACATATTTGGCAGCGCTGCCAACATCTTTATCTGGTGATATTTTAGAAAAAACAGGCGGGAAAAATATCGCAGCGGAATTTCCAAAGGTGAAGGAATATCCGCAATATGCGCAGTTAAGCACAGAGCGCATTATTGAAGCAAATCCAGATATTATTTTCTTAATTACACATGGTGATCCAGAAGGTGTAAAAAAAGCATTTGAAGGCGAAATGATGAAAAATGCGGCGTGGAAAAATTTAGAAGCTGTAAAACATAATCGAGTTGTTATTTTACCACCGGATTTATTCGGTTCAAATCCAGGTACAAAAGTAACAGATGCAATGGACTTTATGTATAAAAGCTTACAAGACGTAAGGAAATGATGAATATGCAAAGTAATGCAGTAATAAAAGAAAAGTCACACCCTTTTGCAAAGAAAAGATGGATATTAACGGTCGCTTTACTTGCTATGACGGTTCTTGTTCTCTTTTATGGACTCATTGCAGGGAGTTTATCTTTTTCATTACAAGACATTGCACTAGGTATACAAGATGAAAATTCAACTGTCCATCGAATCGTGTGGGATTTACGTATTCCACGTGTGCTTGTTGGGTTTGTTGTGGGAATGTGTTTAGCTGCATCGGGTGCTTTATTACAAGGAGTTATGAGAAATCCGCTTGCAGATCCCGGAATTATTGGTGTTTCATCGGGAGCGGGGCTCGTTGCCATCGTTATTATGATTTTATTTCCACAGCATATGACGTTTCTGCCCCTTGGCGCATTTTTAGGAGCATTTATAACAGCAATGGTTATTTATGCTTTGTCTTGGAAAAAAGGGGCGCCGCCGTCTCGGATTGTTTTAGTCGGTGTTTCCATTAACGCTTTAATTGGAGCTGCAACGTCAGCACTCATGTTGTTGCATAGTGATAAAGTACAATCTGTTTTGCCGTGGCTAGCAGGCGGAATTGGTGGTGTAAGCTGGTCGCATTTCAATATGATTATTTACTATGCAATCTTTGCGCTTGTCCTTGCTTTCATAGGGATTAAACATATTCGTGTACTGATGCTTGGAGATGAGATGGCGAAGTTGCTTGGTCATAATGTAGAACGAAGCCGATTTTTCTTAATTGTAGTAAGTACACTATTAGCTGGGGTTGCCGTCAGTGTTTCCGGTTTGATTGGTTTTGTCGGACTTGTTGTTCCGCATATATTACGTTTATTAGTTGGGAATGATTACCGCTATTTATTGCCGTTATCTTGCTTAGGTGGCGGTGTCTTACTTGTCTTTGCTGATGCAATTGCTAGAAGCTGGTTTGATCCAATTGAACTACCTGTTGGGATTTTACTCTCCTTTTTAGGAGGTCCATTCTTCTTATACTTAATTCAGAAAGGAGGAAAACAAAGTGCTTTCCGTTAAAGAGGTGTCTTATTCTCATTCAGATCGCTTTCAAATTCAAAATATAAATATACAGATTGAGGCGGGAGAAATCATTAGTTTAATTGGTCCAAACGGTTCAGGAAAGTCGACGCTATTACGTTTAATAGCGAGATTACTTAATCCAAGAACAGGTGAGGTCATTTTGGATGGGAAAAGCATACATACAATGAAAGGTGCAGATGTTGCGAAAAAATTAGCGATGTTACCGCAAATGCACGATCATCAGTTAGATTTAACTGTTAGGGAATTAGTTGAGTTTGGAAGAGAGCCTCATAAATCATGGAATAGTCATTTGAACAAAGAAGATGAAAATATGGTGGAATGGGCACTAAATGTAACAAAATTGGAAGGGTATGAACATCGCCTTTTGCATTCCTTATCGGGGGGAGAAAGGCAGCGTGCATGGATTGCGATGACGTTAGCACAGCGTACCAATATTTTATTGCTAGATGAACCGACAACGTTTTTAGACATTGTTCATCAGTTAGAAGTGATGGAATTAGTAAAGCGCTTAAATGAAGAATTTGGCATGACAATTGTTATGGTTCTTCACGATATTAATCAAGCAGCCGGGTATAGTGATCGTTTACTCGTTTTAAAACAAGGCGAAATTCAATATGACGGAGCACCAGAGTGTGTATTATGTCATCAAATGTTTCAGCGAGTTTTCGGAATTGAAGTCGATATTTTTCAAGGAAATGAGAAACCGTTTTTTACCCCGAAGCGAATTTGTAAAAAAGGAGAAGAGATATGCAAACAGAAGGACGTATTGCCAGTGAATTAATAAGAGAATTTGTAATGGCAGCTCATGGGAATTTAGAGAGAGTGCAAGAGCTTTTAATAGAAAATCCAAATTTGCTCCATGCTTCGTATAATTGGAGCGGCGATGATTGGGAAACGGCGTTAGGTGCAGCTGCGCATGTTGGTCGCAGAGATATTGCTCTTTATTTATTAGAAAAAGGGGCACGTATGGACATATTTGCGGCGACAATGCTTGGGAAATTAGAAATTGTGCAGGCTATTTTAACAGTGCAGCCGGAAGCGAAATATGCTTCTGGTCCACACGGCATTTCACTTATTCAGCATGCACGAATGGGCGGAGAGAAAGCTGAGCATGTATTAACATATTTATCTAGTGTAAATGAGTAGAAAATAATAGAAAGGAAGATGTGAATATGTACGTTGTTACAAATGCAATTCGTATACAACCTGGATTTGGAGAAGAGTTATTAAAAGGCTTTAGAGAGCGAAAAGGGATTGAACGATCTCCAGGGTTTGTAAGGCTGGAAATTTTGCGAACAGAAGGATTAGAAGAGTACGAAGAGTACCGGATATGTACAACATGGGAAAATAAAGAAGTGTTTACATTGTGGACAAAAGGCGAAGCATTTCGCCGTGCGCATAGTGGAAAACGTGAGAAAAAGGAATATATACTTGGTAACCAAATATCAATGTATGAAGTGATGCTTGCAGAAAATGCAGCAGTTGAAGTGAACTAGAATATAAAATAAGAATCTATCGCTATAGGTAACTCCTGTAGCGATAGATTCTTATGCTTGGTAAATCTCTGACAATCATATGTGGTAGATTTACCGACTAGTATAATAGAGAAAAAGCAGTCTCTCTTCCCCTTTAAACTTTGCATGTGGTAGAAAAAGACCCTGACCGTTTCTATGTATGGTCAGATGCTCTCGCTCGCCTAAAAAGAAAGAGGGGGTTTATGTCGTTTTTTTAGTTAACACTTGAATGTCGGTGTAAGCTGTAATGATAAAATCAGCATACGGTGTTAACTCTTCTATTGCATGTTCGTGATTGGCAATCCCTACAGCAATACTCCCTGCCTCTTTGGCCATTTTCACATCCACAACAGTATCTCCAATCATAACGAGTTCCTTTGGTTCAATGCCAAGTTGTGTACATGTTTTTATAATCATCTCTTGGTTCGGCTTTCCGCATGTTACATCTTCTGGGGTAAGAAGAAAATGCAAAGGTGGTACGCGAAGAAGTTCAATACACTTTTTTGTTCTTAATTTATTGTCCGATGTTAAAATTCCTGTATAAATGCCTTCCCTTTGTAAGGAGCTTATACAATCAGCTGCTCCTTCAATCGGATGAAAAGCGTTTTCGATGCATAACTCTTCATCGCTTTCTTTAAAAATAGCAGCGGCAAGTTCTTTACAGCGATGCCATGGATATTTTGTAATTTGATATAACAAGCTCGCGGTAACAATGATTTCATCCTCTTCAGGGGCCACTGCTAATAATCCTTTAAAATCAACGTGATCAGGATGGACGAAACCAACTGCTTTTTCCCAAAGTGACTCGTATCCATCACCGACAATTTGTGAAAATTTATCTTTTCTTAGTCTATCAATTTCATACCAAAACGGGATAGCCTGAAATAACGTACCGTCCTTATCGAAAGCAACGGCCTTTGCACTAATAATTTCTCCTGAAATTTGAATTTTTCCCATATTTAAGGTCACTCCATTTATAATAGATATATAACTTACTATATACTGTACATTCTGAAATGCGTTACAGGTCAAGGGGGAGAGTCAAAATTTCTACAATTGAAGAGATTGCAAAATTAGCTGGAGTTTCGAAAGCGACCGTTTCCCGTGTAATCAATCATCATCCGTATGTTCGAACAGAATTAAGAGAAAGAGTGCAAGCGATTATTGATGAAAAAAATTATGTCCCTGTAGCGGTAGCAAAAGATTTACGTCGTCTTCAAACGAATTTAATTGGTGTAGTAGTACCAAATTTACATCATCCGTTTTTTGGTAAATTAATTCAAGAAATAAGTAATATTTTAAAAGAAGATTGTTATGATGTTGTGGTATTACAATCAAATTATACTCCAGAGAGAGAAAGAGACTTTATACATTACGTAAGAACGAAGAAGCTAGATGGGCTTATTTTTGCGACACTTTCTTTACCAATAGAGGAGATTGAATGTGTAAGTACTTTAGGTACGATTGTTATATGTAATGAGCATGTAGAAACAGAATTGATATCAACAGTTCAATTTGATGAAGAAAGGGCAGGGTATCTAGGAACAAAGCATCTTTTAGAAAAAGGATATACACGCATTGGATTTTGTTATGATACATTAAAAAGTAGAGCGCAGAGAAAAAGATATAAAGGATATAAAAGAGCTTTATGTGAGCATCATCTATCATTGCGACAGGAATGGATATTTCCAAATTGTTATGGATTGAAAGATGGAAAACGGGTGCTACAAATGATGCAATCCATAAAAAATGCTCCCGATGCAGTTTTTACAGGTAGTGACGAAATAGCTGCTGGAATGATTATGGAAGCACAGCGAATGGGAATTTGTATTCCGAAAGATTTTGGTGTAATCGGATTTGATAATCAGGAAATTTCGATGATGATGAATCCTAATATAACAACTATTTCTACCTCGATTGCAAGTATGGCAAAGCAATCCATTATTCTATTGCATAAACAATCACAGGGTGAACATGTGCAACAGATACAATTACCTCTTTCGGTTATAGAAAGAGAATCGACAAGAAGGGAGGAAGAATATGTTTCATACAGACCGTTTACAGTTTCGTAAATATACAATGGATGACTTGGATTTTTACGCTTCTTTATGGGGGAACGATCAAGTCATTCGTTACATCGGGAAAGGGACTCCAAAAACGTATGAACAATGTAAAAAAAGTCTTGAAAGCTGGGTCTTATCGGGATACGAATGTGGACTTGGTTTATTTTTAATGTTACATCGGGAAACGGGAGAACCAATGGGGCATGCGGGACTTGTTAGGCAACGCGTTGATGGAAAAGAAGAGATTGAAGTTGGCTATTGGCTACTCCCAAAGTACTGGGGAAATGGATTTGCAAAAGAAGCCGCAGCAGCTTTTCGAGATTATGGCTTTCAAGTATTAAAGCTTCAGAAACTTATTTCTCTTATTAATCCGAATCACCCAGCTTCTATTTTTGTAGCAAGAAAGACAGGTATGGTTTATGAGAAGACAGTTGTATTCCATGATATGGATGTTCTCGTATATGCAATGAGACGAGCGGGTGAGTGAAATAACAACCTGCTCGTCTCAATTTATTTATAAAAAAGCACTGCAAACAAATTTGTTCACAATGCTTCAATATACATGTTTTCTATTTTCAGCATGACTTGAAATAAGAAGAAGTGCAGATTCATCACCAATATTACGAACGATATGTGGTACACATGCGTTCCAAGAAAACGAATCTCCTTCTTCTATGATGGCAATATCTTCTCCGTGTTGTACTTCTAATTTTCCGCGCAAAACAAGATGGCATTCTTCACCTTCATGAGAGTTCGGTGTGTTTTCTTTCGGAAAGCCGACAGGAATTTCTACTAATGATAAACGCAGTCCGCCTTGTTCAGCTACATGTTCAATTTTTTGTTGATCTTTTCCGTAAATACTATATTTCCGTTCTTCTTTTTTTACAATTTTCATCCGATCTTTTTGCTCTAACAATAAATAAGGAAGAGGAACGTTTAAAAAATGAGCGATTGTTTCAAGAGTAAGAATAGATGGAGATGTTTTATTGTTTTCTACTTGGCTCATAAATCCTTTAGAAAGGCCTGTTCCTTCACAAATTTGCGCGATTGTAATTCCTCTGCGCTGGCGAATTTCACGTATTGTCGAACCGATGTTCATAATAATCGTGCTCCTTTTTATTAACAGATAGTTGTATCATAGCAAATCTTTTTTATTTTTTCTCAATGAAAATGAATTGACGAATAAAAAAAAGTAGTGTATGTTTTGTTGTATTAATAAAAGTTTTGTATAACAAAACAAAAAGGAGAAAAAAGATGAATCAATATATTGGTAATTTAAGTATTCGAGTTGTATTAGGAATTATATTTTTTGCTCATGGTTTAAAGAAATTTCAAGCAGGAATCGATAACATTGCTGGCTGGTTTACAAGCATTGGTTTACCAGGCGGTCTTGCATATGGCGTTGCAACAATAGAGGTAGTTGGCGGTGCGTTATTAATTATCGGTTTAGGTGTAAGATACGTAGGATTATTATTTGCACTTATTTTAGTAGGGGCAATCGTAAAGGTGAACGGACCGTTTGGTTTATTAGGAGATGGAAAACATCCAGGATATGAATTAGACTTAGCGTTATTAACAATGGGTCTTTATTTATTTGTTGTAAAAGCAGAAGGGTTTGTAGATCGTTTCTTAAAAACTAAGATTTTGAAAAAAGGTTAATCCATATGTATATAATTTAAAAAATGACATAAAACCTTATGGGAGAACGAGAGCATCTGGACGTGCATAGGAGCGATCAGGGCCTTTTCCTGCTACATGTAAGGGTCTAAAACAAAGGAAGAAAGCGAGTGCAGGTCATGTTTTTTCTGCATAGCAGCGGTTTATAGGTGTATACAGACAACCATTGATTTTAAATGTTTTATATGTGTTACGTATGAAAAATCAATTATTCTTTTGTGTGAAATAGAAAAAGGAAGTCTAAATAATGGCTTCTTTTTTCTATTTCACACAATGTTATAAGTACGAAATATTATTATTTATTCTTTCCAATCTGATAACCAGCATTTGCACCTAGTATGAAAAGAAATAAGTTACTCGAATTGTAATTGTCTGTGAAGAAACCAATGATTAGCTAGCCAATAAATGCACCGAGAATAAGTTTTTTCAATGATGTGCCTCCTATAATGTTTTGCTACATAAAAGGAACCAGCAGAAAAGTTTCTGTCTGGTTCACTGTAAATTATCGTACTATCGCTTTTTCGTTCTGTAAAAACATCTCATCAAACTGCTTTGCCATTTCAAAATCGAGTGTTGTTAATCCTTTTGCATTCCATGATGACAATGTAATAATAACCGCTTTATACTGGATCAGGATAAATGGATGGTGATTGCGTTCTTCTGATAGTTTGGCCGCTTCAGAAACAAATTCGACACCTTTTAAGTAGTCGGAGAACATGTATTTGCGTTCAATCCATTTTTCGTCTTTTATTGTCCATTTATCTAACTTCATTAACTCTTCTTGTACTTCTTCATTAGTTAGTCTTTGCATTATTTTTCACATCCTTTATTGGAAGTAATGTAAGTCCATTATTGATTAAACGCTGCACGGCTTCATTATCTGTAAAGGAAGAAAGTTGTTGGAACAATGTTGCACGTTCTGGAATCTCCGCTTTATGTTCAACTAACAACTCTAAAATCTCAAGGCGCAGTAACCACTCTTGTTTATAAAATCGTTCTAGTACGTGATAAATCGCGACAAGCTGTTCTGTATGTGAACCGTCACCCCGAATGTTACGAACTGTTTCGTACATGTTTTCTAATTCTGACTGAATACGCGGTGCAGGTGTTGCTTCTTCTTCGTCATCCACCCGGAAGAATGCTGCTGGATCTGCTGCCCCGGGGAATACAGAAATAATAGCCGAACCAACTGCCATGTCAAATGTACCCCATGATGTATCGAATAATAAGCGGTCTTTCAGCGTTACTGTACAATTTGTAAACGAAATAACAGCGACTTTTTCCTTATTTCTAATTATATCGCTTACTACTCCAGATACATGTACACCACTTTTAAACACAAGCTCAGCCTTATTACCAATAACGATTCCTAATGCACGTAATTCTTCATCCGTACAAGATTCTAATGCGATATCATTTTGTAATAAGCCAATTGGTGTACCGAAGCCGTCTTGATGTACAGATGTAGAATGATTTTGCAACTGTGTATTGTGAATTGCTAATGCCGTTTGGCTATTTGTTTTCATATAAATTGCTTCGCCGTTTTCATCTTTTACGATTTTAGCGAGCGTTCCTGTAATTTGCAATCCGCTGTTTAGCTCGACTGTTGCTGTGTTTTCAGAGCGGAGCGCTTTATCTAAACTCTTTGTACCGCCTAGTTTGAATGCCATCGTTTCTGAGAATGCTTCAAGTGAATCAATAAGCTCTTCAAACGACTGACAAACAAAGAGTTGTGGCTGCATTTTCGTTACATCGTAAGTAGTTTGAATACATGCTTCAATAGAGAAAGGTACTTTTTTGACTGCGTCAGTTAAACAATGCTTACTTTCACCAACAGAGGAAAGGAGACCAGCACCGTAAATTTTCGGATTTTGTAGATCGCCAATTAGCCCATATTCTACTGTCCACCAGAATAGACGTGAAATTTGTTCTGCTTCTGAGAGACCGGAAATATGTTTTTGTTTTTCTGCTACTTCTTTTTCCACTGCCATAATCTCTTCTGGTGTAGATGTGCGGCTTTCTTTTACAATTGTTAATTGGCGAATTGCTTCAAATAATTCGTGTTCTTCTTTTGTAGAGAAAGCTTTTGCTCCAATCTTCCCAAACAATTTCACGTACTTTGCATATGTAGGGTCGAGTAAAATAGGGGCGTGACCAGCTGCTTCGTGAACGATATCCGGAGCCGGTGTATACTCAATATTTTCCACTTTGCGAATATCTGTCGCAATGGGCAGAAGCCCGTGCCCTTGGAAATCAAAGAATGCTACACCAGGAATCAATCCGTCAATTGTCACAGCGCCCCAACCGCTCGGTGCTAAACAATCATTCATTTCTTCTACCTTTGGAATGGCATCTATGTTAATCCCGGAAGATTGCAATCCATTTACATAAGCTGGATGTGCAACGTCTTTTAAAAAGTTATGATTTTGTCTCATAATGTAGCGCCATACAGCATGATCAACTGGTGTGTATTGATCGTAATGCTGCTTTGATACATACGGTTTTAAATGTGATGGAATTTCTGTTTTTTTTGTCATATATACATCCTCCTTTTAAATGAAAAAATAAGATGTTACATATTGTATACGCGTTACTCCTTTCAAAATAATGTAAGCGCTTTTAATTTTATCATAAGATTCCGAATTGTTTAATATTTCTTTTGGCATAAACAGAAAAAATCCTTATCGGAAATCCGATAGGGATGATAAAAATTGTAATACTGTTTCTTGGGAAATGGGTCCCGTCAAAAAATATTCTTGCATACATAGAAGGAGAAGGGCGTTTTATCGTCGAAAATAAACATTTAAACTTAAAAGAACTTCCTACTTTTAAGCAAACTACTTTCACTCCAAAAGGTTATGTTGATTGGGATTTTATTTGGAATAATAATACTTTGATTACAATTTTCAGAGCAAAGGAAGCAAAGTGGTCCAATGATCCAAAGCAACGTCAAATAACAACCCCATCAAAAGGATACGGAGATTATTATCCGTACTTTATAATGCACACACATCAATTCCTATGGATATGCTCTGCTGATATGTGGATTGCCGATACAAACAGTTCACAAGCGAGAAAATGGATTCACAATATAGACGAAGTAGCAAACTATTATGAGAAATGAGATTGGGAACATGTTGTATCGGTAAAAAAGAGTTCATTTTAGGTCACCTAAGTCTTTTATAAGATTTTCGCCATATAATATTCATTTCTCGGCTGCCCATCAACAATTACACCATGTACTGCTTCACCTTCCATAACAAATCCCATCTTTTTATATAACGCAATCGCTCTTTCATTATGAGACATGACTGTTAATTCTAGACGCAGTAATTGTTGTGTGTGGGCCCACTGTTCAATTTCATGAAGTAATTGTTTACCGATTCCTTGACTGCCATATTGCTGAAGTACGCCAATGACTAAATATGCAGCATGTTGCTTTCGCTTTACTGCTCCGCCGCGAGCAATTATATATCCAACAAGTTGCTCATCTTTCTCTGCTACTAGAAGTGTTGAATTATGAGGAGAGAGAAGAGATTGAATCATAGATTTTTGCTTTTCAATCGTAAAGTTCCGCTCATTAGGCTCAAATAACATAAAATCTGTTTCTTGATCAATGGTTTGACATAGTTTCAAAAAAGGAGCTGCATCTGCTTCTGTAATTTCGCGAATCATTGTTATCACTCATTTCTATTTTTATGTAACGTATTACATTCGTTGTATAGATGTTTAACTCCTGTAAGGATGGAACTATCTTACTATGTTTCCCCCTTAAATTTATATATACGTTGATCCTCTCTTTTACATAAAGAGAGGATTTTTTTGTAAAGAGGAGAAGGATAAAGTGAAGAAGAGCGTTCATTTTAATATGAAATAGAAAGGGTTTTTATATGAAGCTTATTTTTGTCAGACACGGAGAAGGAGAGCATACAAACAATCTGTCAGATAGTTTGCAAATGGAGCATCCATCCCTTACGGATAAAGGGAGAGAGCAGGCATTAGCGCTGCGAGAAAAACTGCCTCTATGTGAGAGTGATATATTGATTGCAAGTCCCACGGTCCGAACATTACAGACAGCTGCGCTATGGAGTGCGCAAGTTACTTGTAGGAGAGTTGTTCATCCGTATATTTCCCCTCGTATTTTTCCATATCGAGAAGACGCAAGAACGTTGCTTTGTGACAAAATGCTAAGTCAAAAGAACATTCAGCAATTATTTCCGCAATTTTTATTAGCAGAAGAACGGAATGAAGAGTTATGGAGAAATGGGATTAATACGATTGCAGAGTCTGCATTTTGTAAAGCTGCTAGTAGCTTCATAGAATGGTGTAAAACGTTAGAAATATCACGTGTGACAATTGTTTCTCATGATGGAACGATTACGGCATATAGGCAATATGTGATGAAACAAGTATTAACGAGGGAAGACTTTTTAGAGGAAACAGGGGTGTATGAAATTCAATTATAGTAGGAAATAAAAAGAGTATCTCATCATGAGATACCCCTTTCTAACGAGTTTGTGGTGATTTTGCTATAAATAAACTAAGAATGACCATTGTAATTGCTGATAGAAAGAAAATGGAGGTTCCTAAAAAGGCTGCACCGAAACAAGAGTCATCGTTTGGAAGACTCATAAAGTAGCCGAAAAAAAAGAGGTTTGGAATTACGCCAATTAAACCGATAATAAACATGTTCCAAATTGGTTTTTGTGTAACATATTGGCGGTATTTCCTTAATAATCGAATCCATAATATAAAGTAACCCATCCCTGATAGGAATAAGAAGAGTATTACAATCGGACCAAATAGAAGAGTGAAACTACCTTTTATTTCAATGAAACTAAATATCCAAACAAGTCCAATTAATAGAGCACCTGATCCAAGCATATAGCATAAGTTATAAATGCTTAAATACAATCCATTTTGATATGAATTATCTTTATTGGCTCTGAGCAATACATCTCCTCCTTTCTTTCCGATTGTATCATAAGCTTTCTTTCGTTAGGAATTTTTTGTAAAGATTATGGCTTAGTAGGATACTTCTTGAAAAACTCATCAACATACTGCATAAACTCTTTCGGCTGTTGACGAAACGGTGCATGTTCGCCTTCTTCGATAATATGAAATGTACTGTTTTTTAAGAATTGGTGATACGTTTCGCCTTTTTGCCAGGCAACGCTTTGATCATGTCTTCCCCAAATAAGTAACGTTGGTAATTGGATTTCATCAACGTTAATGCGTAAACGACGCGGCCACATTTTGCCTAACTCGTCATGATGTGCTGTATCGTCCCGATTATTCTTTACCTCTTCTTCGCGAAATTCTTTCGGAGTAGAGACTGTACTTAAATCATTTGATAATTTTGGTTTTGGAGATCCTTTCCCGTGTTGTAAAGTTTCTGCTCCTATTGCATCCGTTAAAATAAGGTGGGTTACTGCATCTGGGTATAAGTATGTTAAATTTAAAGAAATTTCTCCGCCCATAGAGTGTCCTAATATAGCGAATGTATCATAGCCTAATTTTTTCATTAATTTATAATATAAGTTTGCTTGGTTTGGAAAGGAATAACGAAAATCCATCGGCTTTGAAGAATGGCCGAAACCTAAAATATCGACAGCGATAACGGTATGGTTTTTTGCTAGATCGGGATAAATATCACTAAATCCATTTGATGAACCTCCAAATCCATGAAGCATAAGTAGAGGTGGTTTATTTTTACCGATTTGTTTGAAGTAAATAGTTTGTCCATCAATTTCAATCATTTTTTCTTTCGTTTCTAGTTTTGTTTCAATTGTTTCTTTTACTTGTGTTGCTTGTTTTGTTTGTTTTTCAATTGTACTGCAGCTCGTTAATGTTGTGAGAACAAAGCAGCTGAGCATGTAAAGCTTCCATCGTTTCAAAGTGTTTTCCCCTTTCTAGCATAGTGCTGCATCCATCATAGCAAATATAAAATTGCGCTTACCAGGGAGGTTTTCTCCGTTTTTGATCATGAAAGGAGAAAGCAGCGTTTCTTCAAACTCAAATGATAACAGTTTATCTCTAAAGCTTTTTTGTGTATGTGGAACATCAATACGAACAGTTCCGTTCCATTGGTTACATATGGATAGCAGTAAATGCAAAGCATCCTCTTCATTGTTAGCAATAAGGGGAGTAACACATAGGGTATCTCCTTTTCGAATACATAACGCGAAAGCTTCAAGTCTATCATTTTTTTCTATTTTTAATGTAAGGTGTGCTCTATGTAACAGAATTGAATCCAGGTTAGGGCGATGAGCACCGCTTGCTATGTAATCGAATTGAATGAGCGTGTTAAGATCCTGACTTGTGATTGTACGAGTAGCAAAGGAACCTGGTTTTGTTGTTGTTCTATTTCGTTCCAATCGATGAATAGAAGACACTGTGTTAAACCCATATGCATGATATAAAGGCCTACCAGCATCCGTTGCAATGAGTGTAACGGGTTGTAATGGCGGAGCATTTTTTATACAAATGTCTAGTAAAGAGCGTCCTAATCCTTTTCGCTGAAAATCTGGATGAACAATAAGCATACCAATAGACGTAAATCCTGTTTTATATGGAAAAACAGCAATACAAGAGACGAGCTGACCTTCGTTATCATGCCCAAATAAAGTACCGACGGAAAGGAATGTCTCGAATTGCTCCTTCATAAACGAAATATCGTGTAACCATCCTACAGCATCAAAAAGAGATAATAGCTGTGAAATATCAGATTTATTTAATATTCTTACTTTCATATATTATCCCCCTTAAATTTCCATATGCTAATCCATTTTAGCATATGAATTCAAAACATTCCGTTTCACATGAAAAAATAATGCTAGCTCAATAAATAAAGCGACAAAGAAATGCACATTGTAACGATAATCACCAATAATTAACAAAACATTTACATTTTTCTAATTTTACCTTAACAGTTTTCCATTACATTGGGTAAAGGGAATTGAATTAACAATTTAGGGGGACTTATAAAGTGAAAAAATTTATGAAGAAAGCATGGCCATTTGCAGTTGTTTCATCGTTAGCACTTACTTCCGTTGTTACATGGAATATGACGCGTTCAGATGTTATTAAGGCGGATGAAAAAGAGAATGATGCAAAGATTAAAAATGTCATTGTCTTAATTGGAGATGGAATGGGACCTTCTTATATGACAGCGCATCGTTATATGAAGGATAATCCAAAAACATTTGAAATGGAACAAACGGAATTTGATAAACACCTTGTAGGAACACAGGTTACATATCCAGAAGATGAGCATCAAAATATTACAGACTCAGCTTCTGCAGCTACTGCAATGTCAGCAGGGGTTAAAACATATAATGCAGCTATAGCGGTGGATAATGATAAAACAAACGTGAAGACAGTACTAGAGCAAGCAAAAGAACGAGGGAAATCTACAGGTTTAGTTGCAACTTCTGAAATTACGCATGCAACGCCAGCAGCTTTCGGTGCACATGATGTTAGCCGAAAAAATATGGATGCAATTGGAAATGATTACTTCGATGAAAAAATTAATGGTAAGCATAAAGTAGACGTTCTTCTTGGCGGCGGTGTAAATAACTTTGTAAGAAAAGATCGCAATCTTACAGAAGAATTTAAAAAAGATGGTTATAGCTATGTAACAGATCGTCAGCAATTATTAAATGATAAGAGTGACCAAATTCTTGGTTTATTTGCACCAGGCGGTTTCGATAAAATGATTGATCGTAATGATAAAACGCCTTCTTTAGAAGAAATGACAAATGCAGCAATTGATCGTTTAAATAAAAACAAAAATGGTTTCTTCTTAATGGTAGAAGGTAGCCAAATTGACTGGGCTGGTCATGATAATGACGTTGTCGCAGCGATGAGTGAAATGGAAGACTTTGAAAGAGCGTTTAAGGCAGCAATTGAGTTTGCGAAAAAAGATAAACATACATTAGTTGTAGCAACTGCTGACCATTCTACTGGCGGTTTCTCTCTTGGAGCAAAAGGGGAGTACAACTTTGATGTAAAGCCAATTAAAGCAGCAAAACGTACACCTGACTTTATGGCGGCTGAAATCGCTAAAGGGGAAAATGTTGAAGAAACATTGAAAAAGTATATTGATTTAGAATTAACACCAGAAGAAATTAAGTCGGTAAATGATGTTGCACCGTCAAAAGATGTGACAAAAATTGATAATGCAATTGAAGCGATCTTTAATACACGCACTTACACAGGTTGGACAACTGGTGGTCACACTGGT
Organism: Bacillus sp. JJ864; assembly: GCF_036963045.1. Classification (NCBI taxonomy): domain Bacteria; kingdom Bacillati; phylum Bacillota; class Bacilli; order Caryophanales; family Bacillaceae; genus Bacillus; species Bacillus sp. JJ864. The sequence continues at coordinate 75,807 of NZ_JBALLY010000044.1, forward strand.
GAAGATGTTGGTGTATATGCATTTGGACCAGGAAAATATTTATTTGCTGGCGTTCAAGAAAATACAAACTTAGCAAAACGTGTATTTGATATTATTGGCGGCGGTGACCCAAATAAAGGTAGACGCTAATATGGAGAAAAAGCGGGGCTTCTTTGCCTTGCTTTTTCTTTTTCATTTTGGAGGAGAGAGATATGAAACGAATACTAAAGACGGTGGGGATTGTAGGAATCATAAGTCTTCAATTATGCGGATGCAGCTCACAAGAACAAGTGCAAAAAGATACAAAGAAAAAGGAAGAAACGGTTTATAAAGAAGAGAAAAATAAAAAGATGACAAAGCCTATACCGGAGAAAGAAGAACAAGTAATTAAAAAGTTAATAGATTCCTATATTCAAACAATAAATGAGAAAGATTTTGCGGGACATATGGCACTATTTTCAACGAAATCATTAGGATTAGAGGATACAAAAGTTCAAAAGGAAGCAGAATTTCAAAATAAGAATAAAAAAATCGACCTATTGAATTTTAGTGTGAAAAATTTTGAAGGAGAGTATGCTGTTGTAGAAACAAAAGAGAAAGAAGAATCTGTTCAAAAGAAAGTGCGTTACACCGTAGGGAAAGAAAATGATGTATGGAAGATAGAAGACGTGCGTGTGATTGGGGAGGGATAAAGTGAAACTTCCATCAGTGGGGGGGGACTGCCCATGAATAGAGGGATAAAAAGAAGTTCTCTAAAATAGAGAACTTCTTTTACACAGGTAATAAAATGCGCTCAGAACACGCTTCAATTTCATCGATATCTTGACGGATTGATGCCATCTTATTGTCAAGTTCTTCAGCTTTCATGGCAGCATCGTGTAATTCGTTTTTTAAATACTCAGGGATATTCCCTTCATATTTATAATACATTTTATGTTCTAAACTTGCCCAGAAATCCATTGCTAACGTACGTAATTGAATTTCTGCAAAAACATCTTGTGTTCCTGAATTTAATGCTAATGGATACTTAATAATCATATGGAGACTTTTATAGCCGTTTGGTTTTGGCGTTTCAATATAATCTTTAACTTCTACGATTTCCATATCTGTTCGTTTTTCTATCAATTTTTTTAAATAATAAATATCCTCCACGAAACAACATGTAATTCGAATACCGATAATATCGAATAACTGATGTTGGGCGTTTTCGACAGTTGGTGCTAAGTTTTTTCGTTCTAGCTTTTTAATAATACTTTTTGGTTGTTTTAATCGTGTTTTTATATGTTCAAACGGGTTGTAGTCTTCTAGAAACTGAGCTTCCCGGTTCATAATTTCGAATTTTGTTTTCAGTTCTTCAAGAGCAAATGTATAAGGTAATACAAATGCTTTCCAGTAATTAACTGTTGTTTGGTTATACTCCATTTTCTACACACCTTTTTCTTATTTGGAAAATAAGGTTGTTTAAACTAAATACCAAATCATATACGCACATGCTGCGAATGATGAGATCATAAAGCGATAACGTGTTTTCATTACATGTCCCTCCTTTCTTATGGAATTTATTGTATGTAAACTCTGTATATTCCTTATACTAATCGATTGATGTGAATTTCGTATGAACTAATTGTTTCAGTTTTTTGTCTTTTTTGTATTATTTTCAATACGCTTTGATTTTGAGGTACTTTTACTCTCTAATTAGGAAAAGTGATAAAACTACAATTCAAGTATATAGAAAACATTTAAGAAATAAAGAATTCGTTTTTTTAATAGAATTGACAAAGTGTAGGATATAGTTTATGATTTAAATCGTAATGATTACGTTTTAAGTTGAAGAATGAATTTTTTAGGAGGCACATACTTATGCGTGTAAATATCACATTAGCTTGCACTGAATGCGGTGACCGCAATTATATTACAAAGAAAAACAAGCGAAATAACCCAGAACGTATTGAACTAAAAAAATATTGTCCGCGATTAAAGCGAGTAACATTGCATCGTGAAACGAAGTAAACGACTAGGGATTCTAGTCGTTTTTTTGTTGGATAGGGATTACGATCTTTTTAGAGAATCAGCCACAATTTCATAAATTCCTACGAACCCTATTTATACAAAATAAAGGTAATTTTGTGTGATATGATATAGATGTATTTTTTACCATAGGGGGAATATGATGAATCAAGTAGATAGGAAAAGAGTGCAACAAGTAGCACATATCGTTGCAATTCCACATGATTATACACTTGTTGTTGATGATGAAAACGTAAATGAAGATGTTCATTTATTATGGTGGGAGAAACAGGAGAATCCTGAAGAATACATTCAAGTTTGTTTCCGAAAAGAAACAGGAGAGTTAATAGAATTATCCATACATAAAGAATGTGCCTCAAGGCAGCTAAGTATAAGTAAAGAGCAAGGAAAAATCATTGCGGATGCATTCTTGCAGCAGTATGCACCGCATACATATAAAGAATGTACCGCTACTTATATAAGTGAAAGAAAAGAGAGTCTTTTTATTGAATATAAGCAGGAGGTAAGTGGGTATTTGTTGCCTCGAACAGGTTGTGTAGTAGTAGTTGATGTAGATGGGAATGTTATGAAATTTAGAAATGATGGAATAAAAGAAAAACCACTGTGGCCTAGTTCTATTGTAGAGAAAGAAGTTGTGACAAAGCAGTTGAAGCAAAGGCAGAGTATGGAGCCTGTTTTTATCCAGCTTTCGAATTCGTTGTTTGAATGGGAGGATGGCGAAATAGAAGAAGGTTATTATCTTGTATATGAACCGATTCCTGCACACGCTTTTATTGATGTACATACTGGAGAAGACTGGCATGATCGTAATCATTATGTAATTGAAACAAAAGAATTGCCAGCTTTAAGTGAGAAACCGCAACTAGAAGAAAATATTAATCGGTTATTGAATATTGATAAGAATGTCATGACGAAAGTACGTGAAGAAGAAGGGGAAACAGAGAAGAAAATTGTTTGGGCGATGTTACCAGATAAACAAGAGGATGCAGAAGAAAATGACAAATCTTTCGATGCGTACTGGAAGAAACAGTTTCATATGTTTCAGTATGAAACGTCGATTATCGTGAAAATGGATAAAGAAACAAATGAGTTGCTTGGATATTATGAACGAGGAAACCACGGAGGAAACCCTGTATTAACTCGTGAACAATGTTTTGAAAAGGCGCTACAATTTCTAGGAAAGGTATTTCCAAATTACGAACAATATCTCCGCGTTTGGAGTAATCAAGATAATCCTGATGAAGAAGATCCAGGACACTTTCATTTTTACGTATATGTAAATGGTGTTCGAATAGAAAGTGAGTTGGTGCGCGTCGTTGTAGATGGGGAAACCGGCCACATAAGAACGTATAGTGGTACGCCGCAAAGTCTTATTCAAAAGCTGCTCACTTATGACAAGGAAGTGAAAGTGAGTGAAAAGCAAGCGTTAGAGCGGTATTGTCAATCGCTTCGAGCAGAATTAAGGTGGTTTGAGGAAAGTGAACAAGAGCCTCCACAGTATCGACTTATCTATAGTCAAACAACGGCAGAAAACAATAAAGAATATAATGGGGATTATAGCAATAGACGAGAAATTCGCTATATAGATGCGAGTACGGGAAAAGCAATTTGGTGGAAAGCTTGAAACGAATGCATTTAAATAATGAATGTTTTTCGTTTTGTCCATAAAGCTGTACAGACACAAACAACCACTCGCCCACATACATATAGTAAAGACCACTATTTTTGCGGGGGTGAAGAGGTTGAGTCTGTTCGCCGCAATTGGATATATGATTCGTGAAATGTTTGTTTTCGTATCGTATGTCAAAAATAATGCATTTCCACAGCCGTTGTCGCCTGATGAGGAAAGGAAATACTTAGAGCTTATGGAGCAAGGTGATGCGCACGCAAGAAATATCCTCATCGAGCATAATCTACGTCTTGTGGCACATATTGTGAAGAAATTTGAAAATACAGGAGAAGATGCTGAAGATTTAATTTCCATTGGCACGATTGGCTTAATTAAGGCAATTGAAAGCTATTCGCAAGGAAAAGGAACGAAACTAGCAACATATGCGGCTCGTTGCATTGAAAATGAAATCTTAATGCATTTGCGTGTATTAAAGAAAACGAAAAAGGATGTTTCTCTTCATGACCCGATTGGGCAGGACAAGGAAGGGAATGAGATTTCCTTAATCGATATTTTAAAGTCAGAGTCAGAAGATGTAATCGATACGATTCAATTGAGTATGGAGCTTGAGAAAATTAAAGAATACATCGATATATTAGATGAACGGGAAAAAGAAGTGATTGTGAATCGATTTGGTCTTGGCATGGAGAAAGAGAAAACGCAGCGTGAGATTGCGAAGGCGCTTGGTATATCAAGAAGCTACGTATCACGTATTGAGAAGCGGGCGTTAATGAAGATGTTTCATGAATTTGTTCGTGCGGAGAAGGAGAAGAAGGGGAAATATTAAGAATAAGCAGCACGGCTGTGGTAGATTCACAGCTGTGTTTTTTGTTATATATTTTACAAGTTTATAATTTTAGATGCGAAAGTAACTATAAGTTCAAACACCAGCATAAATTATGATATTAATAAGGACTTTTATGGACTTAAGATGTTAATTTGCAGTTGATGAACTATATCAAACAAGCTGAGGAAGGCATTGCAGCAGCCAAAGCAGTTAACAATCTTTGATATCGAGAATTTAATATTAAGAGAGCTAAAGTTAAAATGGAAAAGTAACTCGTGTTGATGAGCGGAAAACACAGTTACTTTGATAACAATGTTGTTCAGGATGAAAATTTAGTGAAATAAAAAGTAATGAATAAAAGGAAAAACCCCTGGGGGACAGGGATTCACTAAGGGAGATATTATTGTCGTGCAATGTCGAAAATTGGCATATTCAACAAATTAATATTATCACGAATTTTCAGGATATAACGGTAGCGGATGTGTCAAAAGTGTGTACGGATTTCATATAAAAGCGCTATTTGAATAGAAAGTTGTATTTGGAGAGCAAACAGGGAAAACCCCTAGCTTTCATACAGCTAGAGCTTTTTAGAGGGTACATTTTGAATAGATAAGTGTTTTTTATAAAGAATTTTAACATATATTCCTGTTTTAACTTTATAGACGGATTTTACAATTTATTGAACAAGTGGATTATAAAAACATTATTGGATTATGAATTTGCATTAAGAGGAGCATCGTTTTATAAGTGCTTTTTTTAGAGAAGAAGGAGGTGTTGAGATGAATGAGATTATGAGTAAGAAATTTAAAATCATTTCTTGTGATAGTAAAATGAAGTGGTATAGGGATAAAATCAGATAAGACTTCATTGTATAGAACGAATGTAGTTGGAACGAAGATACATTGATTGTACGAACAACAATTGAGAAAGCCGGTTGGAAATATGGTTGAGTAAGCAAAGATGATGATGTATTTGTAAACTAAACCAAAATGCTACTTTAATAGGAAATAATTAGGACCTGCAATGTGCTACAGGTCCTAATGAAAAATATGGAAACGTTAGGGTTATCTTTATATTGCCAAAATAGTAATTAAATCCCATTTTGGTTATTGAGAAAGAAATTAGAAGGTATTAATAAAAAATTTAACTTTAATAAAAAAAGACCCCATATATTAATGGGGCAAAAATTTGCAATGGTGACATGGATAAAGTCACGCCATCTAATTTAACATAAAATATTGGAAAATAATATTGGTAAATTTATGTAAGTGAAAAAGAGTAGCTAGAAAAAGCTAACTGTTCTCTGAAAGTATACGTATATAGACAATTTGGAATGATTCGTAAAGAAATGAAAGTCACTCCGTCTTATGAAGTTCACGAGCATGGACCTACATATACAGTTGGTAATCCAAATCCCAAAGAGGAGTGCTTGCGAAAACAGGTGCTCTTCTTTTTATTTTGCATAAAAAAAGAACCTAGGGAAGCTAGGTTCAAAGGAAAAGATTTGTTGAAAAGATGTAAAAAAAGGATTGGTAATAACTTACCAGCTTAATAAATATTAACATTTATATAATACAATATATGAAGAGTATATTCAAGAGTTTATTGTGAGGTGGTTGTAGTAATTGATGAAGGAATACAAAATAAAAGAATAGAAGCGTGACAATTATGAATGCCAAGAGTGTAAACGTAATGGTCATGTTCACACTGATACCAATGAGTACAGCGAGAGTGCAAATTGTAAAGAAAACGAAGAATTACCAACCACAAATGATATAGAAGTTCATTACGGTGTAATAGCAGATGTTGCACCAAATCAACTAACAAACAAAGAGCGTTGTATGGTATGACTTCTATTAACATGGTTGCATTAAAAGAATATGCAATTAAAACAGCTGCTAGGTTAAATCAAATAGAAAAGGTAATTATTAATGAAAATAACAGCAAACGCAGAAATGTACGCAAAAGTTGTGAAAGAACAACTAAACGCAGCCAGATAAGAGAAAAACATTTATTTGGTTCGCGTAATCGAGTTAGAAGTAGAAAACCCAAAAATTAAGAGAAGAAAATGAGAAGTTGAAACCAAAGTCTACTAAAAAGTAAGGATTTTTTATTTGCGTGCCCAGCTAAGCTGGGCACTGCTTACCGGTGAAAGTCCGGTCTAGGTAAGAACCAAGTCGCCTAGTAGCTGACAGGCAGCTGGTGAAGAAATCCTAAGGTTGAAGCCCTGTGACAAAGTAACTTCTAATAGAAGTGCGAGCGAATCAACAGACCGTAACATAAAGTGAACCTTGCCGCCTCGTCAAGAGCACCCTAGCAATAGGACAAAGGGAAGTCGAGCCCGGAGATAATAGGCGAAGACCATGGAAGATGCGAAGAACTTGGAAACGCAGCATCGAAGAATCCCTCGGGATAAGGAGGACGGTATGTTGAGAAAGCAGTGTCTGGAACTGGGGAGACCCTCCTTTGCCCTTTCTTTGAAGAAAGGAAAGAGGAAACGTATAAGCAAATACGAAATGGTGGACTGCAAAGAGGGAGTCGGAGAAGGTCATAGTACTGAACATCATAACGACAACACAACGTTATGTAGGGAAGGACCTCTACTTTGTTCATAAGTTGGAAGGGGGTAAGAGTGAGTGAATGCTGGAAAACTAGGTTTTTATGTATCTCATCGTATGTACAATTGTTATGGATTGCAAAATGTAAAAGCTGATTTCTTTTGGATTACTCGTTATGGTAAAAAAACTGTATATGCATGTGATTTATGTATTATGCTGACAACGCAACAAGAGGTTATGTAGAAGGCGTTGAAGATTGGATGTATTTTGATGAGTCTTATGTAAGTTGACTTAGATAACTAACAAAAAGCCCT